>QHVY01000143.1 GCA_003223695.1 Acidobacteriota bacterium | reverse complement strand
GCGTCGCTCGCCGACATTGCCATCGAGGCCGGCTTTTCCGATCAGCCGCACTTCTCTCGCGCATTCAAACAGGTCACCGGATTCACTCCGGCGCGTTATCGCGAATCGCTGCTAACGTAAGCTCGAGTGCCGAGTGCCGAGTGCCGAGTGCGGAAGTGCCGACTGCCGGAGATGGCGGTTAATACTTGGCACTTTGCACTCCGCACTTTCGCTGGGCCAAAGCAGTAACCTTCTCCGGTTTTCTCCAGTCCAATCTGCACAAGGGGAGGGTTCATGATCAGACGTTTGACGTCGATCGCGATTGTGCTGCTCGCGACTGCCGCGACGGCGCAGCAGAGATATCCGGGACGCCCGGGACCGACCCCGTCGGCCGGTTTTCTGGCCGCGCAAATCGACCGCATGGAGGGCGAGCTTCGCGCAAAGAGCGCCGGCGTGCGGCGCGATGCATTCATCGTTTCGCAGCTCGTCGCCGCAGTCGGAGAGCTCGAGGATTTCCAACACACGGTGGCGCTGGAGAAGGCGCGCGATCACGTCAACGCGGCCCTCAAACGCGCTTCGGAAAGTCCAGTCGCCGCGTCAACGACGTTCACTGCCATTCAAAAATCTGCCGATCTCGTCGATACAGCCAAACGGCAAGGTGCGACCGCGGACATGCCCGTTCTGAAACGCGATCTGCTGAAGCAAAATCATTTCGTGCAGCAAGTTCTCTTCACCGAGCTGGATGATGTGCGCAAGGACCGCCAGACGCTCAGCGATCTTCAGTCGCGGCTCTCATCGATCACCAACGACATGGACAACGCTCTCGCCGAAGCCCTCGGATCCACCTTCGACTATTTCCGGGCTGGCGGGCAGTAGCGCGTACACAATATGCAAGTGATCGACACGATGCGATTGCGAGCGTCGCTTCTCGTCCTTTCTGCTTTCTTTCTCGCGCGCTGCATGCCGGCTACGGCGCGTGCGACGAGCCGGGCGAATCTCGCCGACAGCATCACTTGCTCCGCCAGCGCACTCGGCTCGATGGGCTACGATGTGCTGGCCGCAGACGAGCGCAATCGTTTCGTTCAGGCTCAGCGCCTGAAACACGCCACGAACCCGTTCAGCGGAGCGATGGATGCCGATCGCATCACCGTTTTCATGGACGCCGCAGAAAACGGAACTTCAATGCGCGTGGTCGGCGAGACCATCGGCACGCTCTCCGCGGTGCGTTTCCCAGGATTCACCCAGAGACGCGGCGCGGGCATCCCGGGCGCATACGAGACGGGCAATCGAATTGTGCGCAAATGGACGTCGCGTGAGGTCGCCGGCGACACCGAATCCGTTGCCCACGCCTGCGCGGACTAGTCACGCCACCGCAGCTTCTTCGAGATGCAGCGTCCCGGCGTCGGCGTCGAGCGTGGCCTGAACGCCGATCGGCATCACCAGCTTCTGCTCGAGGTGTCCGAACGAGAGCCCGGAGATCGCCGGAACCGATAAACTGCCGAAACGGTCGCGGAGAATTTCTTCGAGACTGAACGTCGGACCTTTGAATGTGCAACGGGTGCAGCGGCCGAAGACGAACCCGGCCATGCGTGCGAATTTCCCGCCTAACGCGAGCTGCGTCAGCATTCGATCGATACGATAGAGCTCTTCATCCACGTCTTCGAGAAAGAAGATCGCTCCCACGGTGTCGATCTCGTACGGAGTGCCCATGAGCGAGGCGACCATCGTGAGATTCCCGCCGACCAGCGGACCGCTCGCCTTTCCTGGCGCCAGCCGGATGATGCGATTCGTGCGATCAACGAGGTCGGCCGGCTTTTTCGGCGGAGGCTCGAGCGCACCCGCGGGCTCGCCAGTCATCACCACGCGACGGAAATTGTTGAGCGTGTATTCATCAAAGACAGATCCGCCGACAGGACCGTGAAACGTTATGAGACCTGTTCGCTGGTGAATGGGATTCAGCAGTGCGGTGATGTCGCTGTAGCCGATAAGGACCTTTGGCTTGCGGGCAATGAGATCGAAATCGAGATAGGGCAGCACGCGCGGCGAGCCCCAGCCGCCCGTGTAGCAGACGACGCCGGCGATGCGATCATCGGCGAACATGCGATTGATGTCGTCCGCGCGATCGCGATCGCGCCCGGCGAAGTAGCCCCATTTGTCGAATGCATGCGGCCCGATTTCCACTTTGAATCCGATCGCTTCCATCTGCTCTTTCGCAAACTGAATCTCGTCCGCTTCGAACGCGGCGGACGCCGGCGCGACGAGTCCGACGGTGTCGCCGGCCGAGAGATGCTTCGGCTTGATCGTTCTTTTTTGAGGTGACGGCGCAATCGCTGTTGCGGCGGCTGCGGCGATGGAGAGTCGAGCGAAGTCGCGTCGGTTCAGCATCGCGAGATCGTATCAGCCGCGATTCAGATCACCACAGAGAGCACTGAGATCACAGAGACATCTCTGTGTTCTCTGTGGCCTCTGTGGTGATCAGGTTACTGCGGCGCGCCAGCATCAGCCCCACAACGAGCGTGGTCATGCTTCCCACCACGGCGTACCACGGCCAGGCGAGCGGCGTCCACAACCACACCACGGTCACGACGGCGATGCCGGTCAGCATCCCGGCGAACGCGGCGGCGGTTCCTTCGCGATTCATGGCCGAGAGCAGAAAGACGCCGAGAATCGGGCCGTTGACGAGCGAGGCGACGCCGAGGGCAGTATTGACGGCGGATTGCTGGACGCCGATCAGCGCCAGGGCGACGCTGATCTGCGCGATGCCGGCGATCACCGTCAGAATTCGAGAAACGCGAAGGTAATGCTGGTCGCTGCGGTGCTGTAGTAACGGTTGATATAGATCATTCAGCGCGGTCGCGGCGATGGAGTTCACTGACGGCGAGGTAGCGGCAGCGAGAACGGCAGCGACGATCAATCCCGACAGACCGCTCGGCACATGATTGATGATGAAGTCGGGAAAGACCTGATCGGGCTTCGCGAAAGGAGCGGCACCTGTGTACGAGGGGAGCTGAAATGGCCGGTAAAACGCGAACAGCAGCTCGCCGATGAAGAGGAATCCGATGAACTGCACGAAGATCACCACGCCGGAGACGAGCAGCGCAATCGACGCCTTTCGCGAACTGGTGGTGCACAAGTATCGCTGCACCATGTACTGATCGGTGCCGTGCGTGCTCATGTTGAGAAAACATCCGCCGATCACACCCGCCCAGAAGACGTACGGCCGCGTGAAGTCGAGTGAGAAATCGAACACTCGGAATTTGCCGTACTGCTGGCCGACCGCGACAGCGCCGTGAAATCCGCCGGGAATCGCTTGAATCAGCAGCGTCGCCGCTGCGATCGCCCCGATGATGTACACGCCCACATGCAGCACCTCGGTCCATACCACGGCTTCCATTCCGCCGGCGACAGTGAAGAGCAACATCACGCCGCCGATGACTGCGATGGAGATCACCGTTGCGGTCGATGCGGCTGCCGCCGGGACGAACGTGTGCCACACGGCGGCCATCACGCCTGCCGTGAGCAGCAGCCGCACGCCGTCGGCAATGGTGCGCATGACAATAAACAACGACGCGGCGAGACTCTTTACCTGGGGGCCGAATCGCGTCTGCAGCAGTTGATAAATCGTCAGCAGGCTGCGGCGAAAGTACGCGGGGATGAAGAGAATGCAAATGACAATGCGGCCGATGAGGTAGCCGAGGACCAGTTGGAGAAAGGTGAAGTCGCCGCCGCGCGCGTACGCGACGCCGGGAATCGACACAAACGTGATCGCCGATGTCTCAGTGGCGACGATCGATCCGGAAATCGCCCACCACGGCAGGTGGCGGCCGGCCAGAAAGTAGTGCCGCGTGGTCTTCTGCCGCTTGCGGCACCAGAAGCCGATCGCCAGGATTGCCGCGAGATAGGCGGCGATGATGAAGAGATCGAGCGCGCGCAACGAGAGGCAATGTTAGCCGAACGTGGCGCCGGCTCTTAGCCGGCGCGAGCCGACTAGAGAGTCGGCTCTACGTCTAATGCTCGTTGCGATTGCGGCGCGTCGACAGCACAGCCACCATCTCGCGCAGCCGCTCCTGCGACTGCCGGTCGGCGGCGAGCACGCGCAAACCGGTCTGATATCCGACGGGATGCTCGACGGTGTGCACTACCTCGCAGTCGACGCTGATCGGGCCGAACTCCGACTGAAACATGATCCGGCACGTTGCGCCGCCGGCAGGAAGCGGCGCCTGATGCAGCACGCGCACGCCGGCAATAGAGGCGTCAACCAATTGCACAGGAATTGCCCCTGCAAACGCGCGAATCGGCTGTTTGAGCATCACGCGATGAAAACGTCGCCGTTCCGTCTGAAGCATGGGGAGGACGGAACAGTTTACATCATTCGCTGAGCTTGGCTTCGGCCTTGAACGCCTCCCAGCGCTGCATCACTTCGTCGAGCGCTTTGCGTCGATCTGCAGCAGCAGCAATGACTTGTGCGGATGGAGTCACGTCTCCCTGCTGAAGCAACGACATCACGGAGCGCAGCGACGCGATGATGCTGTTGAGTGTCTCCGGTTGACCGGGCGGGCGCGGCGGTGCGCCAAATTCGGCCGCGGGTTCGCCCTCGAGGCTGGCGCCTTTGGGCTCGAGCTGCGTTCCGGCAATTCGCGGTTTGACTCCGCGCAACTGCGCGAGCGCAGCGCTCGCCGTGACAATGCCGTCGTACATTTCTTTCGACAGAGTGAATTGCTGCCGGAGCCCTTCAATCGGAGTCTTCACGCGCGGATCCATTTTTACAACCAGCGGACGGGTCACGCTTTTTCCGTTTGCCGTCAGCTTCACGGTGTACGTGCCGGGCATGACCCACGGTGAAGTCGGCGAAGGTGCGGTGTTGAACGCGACTGCAGCGATCGGATAACTCGGCCGCACACCCGGCGCGGGCGTGTAGTGCAGATCCCAAACGAATCGATGCATGCCGGGAGCCGCGGAAAGGACGCGTGTCGGACGAATCCAATACCACGGGATCTGCCCCGTATCCTTCGGCTCCTCAGCAATGTCGGTGCTGGCGTACTGACGAACGAGCTTGCCGGCGGAATCGAGAATCTCCAGAGACGCCACCGAGGACGGCGGCGCTCCACTGAGAAAGTAGTCAATGATCGCGCCGTCCGGCGGGTTCTGTCCCGCCGGCTCGTCGGGCGGGAGGGGCGTGTCCGTGTTTTTGTTCCAGCGGAATCGCCACGCGTTGGCGATCGGGAAGAGGAACGCCGCCGAGGACGGCGGCGCTACACGCAGCGGCTCGATGTCGTCGAGAATCCAGAACCCTCGTCCGTGAGTCGCCGCGATCAGATCGTCGCCATGAACTGCGAGATCGCGAATCGAGGATGGCGCCATGTTCAAGCGCAGCGATTGCCAGTGATCACCATCATCGAATGAGACGTACACCGCGTCCTCACTCCCGGCGAACAATAACCCGCGCGTTTTCGGATCCTCACGAACGACGTTGACGATTGAATCATCAACAATACCATTAACAATTTGTGTCCATGCTTTCCCACCGTCGAGCGTTCGGTAAATGTGCGGGCGAAGGTCGTCGAGTCGAAACGTATTGATCGCTGCGTAGGCCGTCTGTGGATCGAAGTGCGAAGCCTCGATGATCGAGACCTTCGCCCACGGCACAACGTCGGGTGGCGTCACGTCTTTCCACGACTTGCCGCCATCGGTGGTGACATGAATCAATCCGTCGTCGGTGCCGGCCCAGATGCGGTTGATGTCGAGCGGTGATGGCGCGATCGTGTAAATGACTCCGCGCTGCGTCACTTTCACTTGCGGCGTGTACTTGCCGACGTTCGCCGGCACCGCCCATGTTTTGCGCGTCAGGTCGGGACTGATTTCGGTCCAGTTCTGGCCGCCGTTGCTCGTTTTCCAAATTGTGTTCGATGCGAAGTAAAGAATGTGCGGATCGATTGGCGAGAAAATCACCGGCTGCGTGCGCACCACACGATAGTCCGTGCCGCGCAGCGGTTTCGGCGCGATTTGCGTCACCTGCGCCGTGCGGCGATCGTAGCGCTCGAGCTTTCCGCCGAAGATGATGTTCGGATCGAGCGGATCGGGCACCGCGTATCCATATTCTTCGACGCCGACCGGGTGCCACTCACGAAACGTGACTTCACCATCATCGCCTCGACTGGACACGCATGCCGATCCACTCTCCTGCTGGCCACCGCAGACGCGGTACGGAAAATCGGTGTCCGCATTCACGTGATAGAACTGCGCGGTCGGCTGGTTGTACCAGGAGCTCCATGACTCGCCGCCGTTCACTGTGACGATGGCGCCTTGATCGGAGGCAATGAGAATCGTCATCGGATTGTCGGGATTGACCCAGACGCGATGGTAGTCGTCGCCGCCGGGCGCCCCGCGAAATGACTTCCAAGTTTTTCCACCATCCGCCGATTTCCACGTGACCACATTCGCGACGATCCGCTCGTCGTCGTTGACGCGACGCCAGCTCTCGCCGCCGTCGTCGGAGCGATACAGGCCGGGATCCTTGCGCGCGTTGACGATCGCGTAGAGCCGCTTGGTGTCGGAGCGCGAGACCTCCAGCCCGACGCGGCTCAGCGTCTCTTTCGGCGGTAGGCCGCTCACGAGCTGCTTCCACGTCGAGCCGCCGTCGGTCGATTTGAAAAGTCCGCTGCCCGGCCCGTTCCATGCGCCGTTTTCCCATGGCCCCTGCCGCGCTTCCCACATCACGGCATAAACGATGTCTGGCGCGGATGGGTCGATCGCCACGTCCATCCCGCCCGTGTTCTCGTCCTTGTAGAGCACCTTTTGAAACGTCTGACCACCATCGGTCGATCGGAAAATCCCGCGCTCCTGATTCGGGCCATACGGATGCCCAAGAACCGCAACAAACACGCGATTCGGATCGCGCGGATCGACGGCGATCATCGGAATTTGCTGCCCGTCGCGGAGGCCGAGGTGCTGCCAGGTTTTGCCGGCGTCAGAGGATTTGTAAATGCCGTCGCCGGTTGACAGGTCCGGCCGCTGCAGGCCTTCGCCGGAGCCGACATAGATAATGTTGGGATCCGACGGCGCCACGGCGATCGCGCCGATGGAGCCGGTCGGCTGCTCATCGAAAATCGGCGTCCAGATGCGGCCGTAGTCGTTTGTCTTCCAGACGCCGCCGTTGTTCACGCCGATATAGAAGACGTTCGGCTGTTGGCGCACCCCGACCGCCGCGACCGTCCGTCCCCCTCGGAACGGACCGATCATCCGCCAGCGCATTTCTGAGAATTGATTTGGATCGCGAGCCAGCGCCGTCGCTGCAAACAGAAACAAAAACCCTGCACGCTTCAACATGGCCGCACATTATTGCGTATCATGAGCGGCCTCATCACATGCACCTTCTGGCCATCGCCTCTCTCCTCCTCGCCGGCGAGCGAATCCAGTTCGATTCGAATTTCACTCCACAATTCACGGCGAACCAGGTTCAGAGCACAACCGAAGCGACGCGCGTCGGTTTGGTGAAGTGGGCGGCGACTTCTCACGGACGGCAGCTCATCGACTACTTCGCTGCGAATGCATGCGAGATTGTGGTGTTCGAAGACGCGGACGAGAGCGGCATGGGACGCGCGCCACAGCCGGGGATCGCAACGTTAATTGCCAGCCACTCGCAGTGGAAAACGTACGAGATGATCCTCAATCCAACGTACTTCAAGTTGCCCCAGGGCATGGCGCCCCTTCCGAATCAGCCGGCGACGCCGTCGGATGCGATGGCTATCGCCTGGGCGGGCGAAATGTTGCACATTTATTTTTACGCTCAGGGAATCAGCCTGCCGCACCACGAGCGCCCCGACTTTCAGGAGCAGTGGGGGACGATCGCGGCCGAGCTCGGGATGAGCGCTGTGCGACATGACGACGGCGATGAATTCGCGCACTCGATCATTGTCCGATTCCTGGGCCGCGGCCGTTAAAGTTTATTAGTAGTTGGGGTCGTAGCTTTCCTTGTGATTTTTCTACCAATTGTAGAGAAATCACCACAGGCCCCTGAGGCTTCCAAGGCTTCTGTTCGACTTTCCATCCGAACGCGAGACAAACCACAAATGAACTACAGGGGATTTCGTCTGACTTTCTACAAAAGGTAGAAAAATCACAAGGAAAGCTACGACCCCCAAAACACCCCCAAAACCTCAAGACTTACGGACACGTATTGGAACGTTTCGCGTTCCGGTTTCCGCCACCGTTGTAATAGTAATGATCAACGATGGTCGTCCACGCCCAACCATTGTTTACTGCATGGCGCTGTGTACCCCACTGGCAGGCGCCGAGGCCGTGACCGTTGCAGGACTGGTTAATATCTACCATATCGGTGATGCACGGCCAGTTGCTCGCTGGCGCTCCCGCGTAACCGTTTCCGCAGCCAGCGCAGTGGTTCTGCTCTGCCGCGTAGTACGCCTTCGCGGGATGCGCGCAGTCGCGCGTGACCACCACTCCTGACGTGTCGTCGACCGCCTGGTTCGTCGACGTCGATGTGTCGGAGTCGTTCACCTGACAGCACGCGTTGTTGCAAATGTCGTAGTTCGACGAGATCGGATGTTGCGCGTAATAGCAGCCATAGCTGCGATATGCGACAGCACCGGCGCGAAGCGCATTGATGTGCCATGAGGCGATCCACTCGTCGTTGAGTCCTCTCTTCACATATGTGCCGCGAGCGAGCACGAGCACACTGCTGCAGCTCGCGCAACTGCAGTTCGTTCCGAGACGGATGTTGGTCGGAAGAGGGACGCTGTTGGCGACCGGCTTGAGGCCCTGAGCGCTGACCTCAGCGGGTGGCAGATCGGCATCTGAGAAGCGGGTGTCGTCTCCTTCGTACGGATTCGCGCGCTGCAATTTGTGGATGTCGTCGCGCGTGTCGACGCCGCTGCCGCGCTGCAGCTCGACGATGTAGTGCGTATCGGCGCCCTGCGGCAGAAACGCGTTCAGGATTTCGAAGGTCCGGTGATCGTTCGCCTCGACGATGATGTCATCGCGCAGCGGCACATCGTCCGGCATGTTGTATGGCAGGGCGGCCGCGAGGAGCGAGAAGTATCCGCGCTGATCGCTTTTCGCCGTGACGTGCTGCTCTCGCAGCCGCACGGTCGCGCCGGCGATCGGCGTTCCTGTTTGGCTGTCGACGACGTGGCCATGAATCAGCGCTTTCTGCGGATCGAGCTTCGCCGCGACGACGTCGGACCTGAGCTCCTCCGGCTCCTCGATCGGATCGAGAAGGAATGTCACCGGCAACATCCCCGGCCCGGCGACGAATTGACTCTCACTGCCTGTGTACTTCTCCGCAGAGATTGTGATGTGGATGTTCTCGTTCGGCGTTGCGGCGACGGTGCCGGATCCGAGGCTGTTTATGCGCGGGCCACGCTCACGGATGATCTCCACGCGGGCGTTGGGGATCGCGACGCCGGTCCGGCTGTCGCGGACACGAACGCTGATCGTCGCGTCATCTTTCTGATCGAGTCGACCGATCGCTGCCAGAATTGAACCGGGTATGAGTAAACAACAGACCACAGCGCAGAAAACGACTTTCCGATTCATGCTGCCTCCTATGTTTTTGAGCGTCTGTTCGCGGCGATTGCGATATGAGGTTCCGGACTCGCTCGGATCAGATGAGCCATAAGGACCTTCCTGGACGTTATTCCGGAATTCTATCCCTTCGAGCTCTACGGTGTCATTCAACGAATCGGTGAAGTCGAGGTACTTTTCCTGAGAGGGCTGCATCCACGGCAGGAACATTGCTGCATGTGCCGCCCGGAAGGAGCGCGATGCCCTATCGCGAGGTCGACCGAGAGGAGCCCCAGAAGGAAACGCCGCGTGACATTCGCGTTGCTCCCCAGCCCGACCCGAAGCAGGTCCGGAAAAGACGAAACCGCAACGTCGCGATGATCGCCGGCGTCATCGTAATCATCGTGATTCTCGTCGTGGTGCTGCGTCAGCACGCCGCTTCGCAGGCAAGCAAGAATGCTGCGGCCGCTGCCGATGCGCGCAATCGCGCTGTTCCCGTCGCCGTCACCTCGGTGACCGCTCGTGACGTTCCCGTTTTTCTCGACGGCCTCGGCAACGTCAACGCGCTCAACACCGTCACCGTCAAGACACGCATCGACGGTCAACTGCTTCGATTCGATCTTCAGGAGGGGCAGCTTGTGCACACGGGTGGAGAGATCGCGCTCATCGATCCACGCCCGTCGGAGGCGCAGCTTGCGCAAGCAGAAGCGGCGCGATTCAAGGATTTGGCCACGCTGGAGAATGCGCGTCACGACCTCGAGCGCTACACGGCGCTCTACAAGACGGGCGTCATTCCTCAGCAGCAATACAAC
>QHVY01000474.1:2053-4148 GCA_003223695.1 Acidobacteriota bacterium | reverse complement strand
TACGTCCTTCGAGTGTGCCGTGGTGCGCGTGCCCGTGGAAAACGGTGCTGACGCGATAGCGATCGATGGGCTCCTCGAGGCGTGTCGAGCCGAGGAAGGCGGTGATCTCGGGAGGCTCGCCCAGGACGGTTGCTTGAATCGGCGAGTAATGCAGGACGGCGATTTTCTGCGGCGTGCGCAAGCGCGCGAGAGCCGATTCGAGCTTGAGCGCTTCTTCGATCGTCTCGTGCACGAATTTCTTGATGATCTCTTCGCCCCACGCGCCCAGCGATCGCCGCCCGAAGCCGCCGCCGAAGCCTTTCACGCCGGCGAAGCCGACTCCCTGAATCTCGGTCGCATCGCCGTTGAGAATCGTGACGCCGGCATCGTTGAGAATCTTTGTGATCTCGTCTTGCTTGCCCGCTTCAAAGTCGTGATTGCCGAGCACGCCGAGGGCGGGGATACGAAGGTACGAGGTGATGTCTTTCGCCAGAATCTTCGCTTCGTCGACCGCTCCGTAATCAGTCAAGTCGCCACAGAGCAGAAGCAAATCCGCGACTTGTGTCACGTTCGCGAACAGCGGCTGTAGTGCGCCCTGAGCAGTTTTCTTGACGTGGATGTCGGCAACTGCCGCAATCCGCAGCGTCTCTTTCTCGGCCATTATCGGTAACCGTCCTGATCGATTCCCGCCGTCCAGTGCGCAATTTCCTCGGACGTCATCGTGCCGGCAGGTTTTAGCCGTGCATCCTGATAGCCCCACCGATCGACATCGACCAGATATTGCTGCCGTGAAATGATCGTGCCGTAGCAGACTTTCTCAGTAGGGTCGGGCGATCGCACTTCATCCGTGAGGCGTTTGCTCATCTCGTCCATCACCCAACTGGGAACTCTCGACCGGGCCGACGGGTAGATAAAACCGAACAATATAATATGAGCATATAATGCTCGCCAATATTTTCCGTAGCGATCGATGAGCCGCCGCCAGTCGAGCGTCTCGCCGAGGGCATGAATCAGGTGTGCGACGTCAGCGCCATCGAATCGCTCACGCTCCATGATCAATCCCTTCGACCAGATCATCTCCTCGGCAGGGATCAACTTCACGTCCATGCCCAGCACCCTTCCGGTGACGGCGTGCTCGAACCACAGCTCGTCGACGGCCGCGACGCCGTTCCCGGCGCTGAAAATCAGATCGATGAAATCGTCGCCGCTGAACGCTTTGCCGACCCAGTGAGGGAAGCTGAGATCGGTCTCATACCCGGCGTCCTGCATGATTTTTTCGGCGCGCCTCCAATCGGACCGGCGAATGAAAATGTCGAAGTCCTTCGTGTGCCTCTCGATGCCGGTGTAGTTCGCGAACGCGTACGCGCCACCCACGAGATACGGC
Source organism: Acidobacteriota bacterium (assembly GCA_003223695.1). GTDB lineage: Bacteria > Acidobacteriota > Thermoanaerobaculia > Gp7-AA8 > Gp7-AA8 > Gp7-AA10. Next base: position 2,785 of record QHVY01000474.1, on the reverse strand, counting down.
AGATGATTCTCATCAAAACGGCTGAGAGCGTTTCGATAAAAGTCACGACTTTGCTCGTCGAGGACCGACGCACTGGCGAGGGGTGGCATCTCGCTCCCTCAGCCCAGGCCACGGCAAACCAGAGCGCTGCGTCGGGGCGCCGCGACCAGATTCCATACTGTTGCATGACGTTATCGAACGCGTCGCGGTCGAAGAGCGACATGCCGATGATCGTCTCTTTGGCGCTTAGCACCACACCGGCCATATTCGCTGTGAGCACGTCGAAAATCTCCATTCCGGCGCAGCCGCCGAAGAAAATCCAATCATTTTTTCGCGGCACGGCTCCGGCCTGATGCAGAAGCGACACGAGGCGGCGGCCCACATACGGATCGTTGCCAATACGATCGTACGAGCGGATGTATGCATTCCACAGATCGTAGAAGCCCGGCGGTTCCGGCCAGAGACGCATGACGCCGTGGTCATCATCCGCGAGAACAATTCGACCGCCGCGCTTCACCGCGCGCACCATTGCCTTCACGACACCCAGCGGATCGGGAACGTGTTCGAGGATGAATCGTCCGTGCGCGAGGTCGAATGAGCCCCACTCATTCGCCAGCAATTCGAGATTGAGCACGTCGCCGCGACGGAAGTCGGCGAGCTGCGATTCGTTGTCGGCCGCGGCGAGCCGCTGCGCTTCAGCGATCTGCTTTTCATCGCGCTCGATTCCGATCACGCGTCCCCGCGGGACGGTGC
>QHVY01000474.1:0-2037 GCA_003223695.1 Acidobacteriota bacterium | reverse complement strand
GCAGCGCCATCCTGCGCAGCGACGCGTTGTTGAGCAGCACATCATTCAACAACGAGAGCCGCCGCTGCTCCTCGGCCGTCGTTCCGTGGATGTAGACCGAATCGCTCACGAGCCCTCTACCGGATATCCCGCTTCAATCCAGGCTTCGAATCCACCCGTGAGCGGTCTCACCGGTTGGAATCCTTTGTCGATCAGCATGCGCGCCACACGGGCGGCTGAGGCCTCGTTCGGTCACGTGCAGTAAACGACGATCTCACGACCGCCGGGCATCGTGTCTTCGACGGTGATTGCGTTCGGAATTCTTCGCGGATCGCGAGTGCGCGCGCTGACGCTTCGAGCGTCGATGATCAGCGGCGCCTCGCCGCGATCGATCATCTCTTTCAGCTCGTCAATCGAGACCCGGGCCATGCGCAGTTGTTTGTAAAACCCGCGCCGTTGCGCCCACTTCGCGAGAATCACGAGCGCCAGCGCCAATCCGAGGATCAGTAGCGCCCACCAGCCAAGATTTTCGAGGCCGGTGAGGACGCGCTCGATTGCGTGATGAAACGCTCGGCCGGCGGCAACGGCGCTCCCAGCCCAAACGACGGCGCCGATTGCGTCATAAATCAAGAATGCAATTGTCGATCGCTGCGCCGCACCGGCGAGGGGCGGAGCGACGGTCGAAAATCCAGGGACGAACTTCGCGATCAGCAGCGACTTCAATCCCCAGCGTTCGAATCGCGATTCGGTGTCGCGCACGCATGAGTCGGGCGATAGCGAGATGCGACAAAGCGTTCGCAGAATTCGATAACCGAATCGACGGCCGAGCGCAAACCAAATCCAGTCTGCGATCAGCGATGCCACAACTGCGGCGACGATCGCGTGCGTCGATGACATCCGGTTCTCGCGCGAGAGCGCGCCGGCCACCACGAGCGTCGGCACCGCCGGCACGGGCACGCCGAGCTGTTCGAGAAACACATTGATGAAGATCAGCGGAACGCCGTAGGTGACGATGAGATGAACGAGCTGGGCCATCGCCTCGATTCTAGCGGCGGAAGAGCCAGAGAAGCAGCGAGAGAACGATCGAGAGCAGAATCGACGTCATCAGCGGGAAGTAAAAGGAGAAGTTGCCGCGGCGGTAGACGATGTCACCCGGCAGACGGCCGAGGCCGAGCCGGCCGAACGCTGTCAAGGCGATGCCGGCGAGAAGGAGCACGCCTCCGAGTAGGATGAGCAGGCGTCCGAGATCGCGAATTGGTGTCATTCTGAGGCGCGAAGACGCCGAAGAATCCCCTCCGCGACGGAGCTCGCTCGTGCCAAGGGGATCCCTCGCCGTCTTCGCGGCTCGGGATGACATCGAAGGCTAACCACCTTCCAAATGTTGAGTCTAAGCGAATTGGGATGGAGATGACTGACGCTGCCACCGTGAGCCGGGCGCGCGCCGGCGATCCCGACGCGTTCCGGCAGTTGGTGGAGCGTCACAGTCAACCCATCTTTCGACTGGCGTATCGGATGACAGGAAATGAACACGATGCCGACGATGTGGTGCAGGAGACATTCCTTTGCGGTCAACTGCGCCCTCGATCTTCTTCGCTCGCGCGGCAGGATCGACCGGCATTACGGCGGAGATCCCGAGGAGGCGGAGATGACCGGAGCGGCGAGCAGTGATCCGCAACAGGACCGCCTGCTTCTCAGCGCGGAGTTGCGCGAGCAGGTGACCGCGGCAATGGAGCGCTTGAGCGGCAATGAGCGCACCGCGTTCGTTCTTCGTCACTTCGAGGGCATGCCCGTCGAAGAAATCAGCAAGACGCTCGGCATCCAGGTGAATGCCGCGAAGCACACGATTTTTCGCGCGGTGCGAAAGCTCCGCGAATCGCTGGAGCCGTTTGTGAGGTCCTCAACATGCAACATCTGACAGAACAAGAGCTCGTACTGCATCACTATCACGATGACGAATCGCCGGCCGCGGTCGCGGAGCATCTGCTCGCGTGCGACGTCTGCCGCGCAGAGTACAACTCGATCCAACGCGTACTGGCACTCGTCGATGACATGCCGGTG
>QHVY01000132.1:6914-12446 GCA_003223695.1 Acidobacteriota bacterium | reverse complement strand
AGTCGCAATGATGAAAGTAGTAGAGGTCGACTACATCGGTCCGCAGATTACGGAGCGATCGTTCGCATTGCGAGCGCATGAATTTCGAATCGTAGAAGTGATCCGACGGCCCTTTGACCCAGCCGAATTTCGTGGCCAGAAAAATTTCCTTGCGCGGAACTTCGGAAAATACTTGACCAATCAACTGTTCTGCGTGGCCGTGGCCATAGGCGTCGGCTGTGTCCCAATGCGTAATGCCGCGTCGATGCGCCGCGATGAGGGCCTCCTTCGCCAGCCGGTCGTCGTGACCACTCCAGCCGACTGAGACGCCGTCACTTGTGTTCGGCCCGCCGTGCCCCCACGTGCCGAGGCTGATCGTGGGCACGCGGGCGTTAGTGCGGCCGAAGCGGATCGTTTGCATAGCTATGGATTATTCACCACAGAGAGCACAGAGAATCCTCTGTGATCTCTGTGGTGATGGATTTACATGTCTTCGATCCGCAGCGCTCCGCCGTGCCAGTTCCGTTTGAAAGCCGCTATCGTCGCCGCGGAAGTCTTCTTCTCCTTCTTTAGCGTTTCCGCGAGCCCGAACAGCGAGCGCGGATTGTTTGGATTGCGCTTCAGATCTTCACGAAAGACTTTCTCCGCCTCCGCGAACTGGCCGCCGCGAAACAGCGCAGCGCCGAGAGTCTCGCGGACGGGATAGAACCAGTCCGGCGGTTCATCGTAGTCGAAGGCATCCTGCGCCTCGACAGCGCGCTGATACGCACGCACCGCCATGGAGCGATCGCCTTTCGCCTCTGCGATGCGGCCGTCGAGAACGCCGGCGGCGACATCGGCAACCGCCCTTGGCGAATTCTGGAATAGGCCGGGATCGTCTCCGAGCGTTTTCCGCGCAGCCTCGAACTCCTGGCGCTCGCGCTCAGCGGCCGGAATGTCGCCTAGCTGCGCGAAGGCCACACCGCGCGCGAAATGCGACAGCGTCGAGGACATCGGTCCAGCGGTGGCGATCGGTGCCTTGATGACGTCCGGCCATTTTCCGAAGCGAACCAGGACGAGAACCGGCGTAGCGGCGGCTGACTCGAGCATCGGCATCTCTTTGGCAATTGCGGCCGCGTTCGCGCCGAATTCGTCGCCGAGACGTTTGGCGTCAGCGAAACGTCCTTCCATCGCGTACGACGCAGTGCCGAACTGCAGATTGTGGTTGTAGTACATCAGCGGATAAATGCCCTCTTTGCCGTTCTTCGCGATGAACTGCCGATCGACGGCTGCAGCCCTGTCGTTTGCCTTCGCGGCGCCGGGATAGTTGCCGGTGCGCTGATAAATGTGCGCCGGCATGTGCACAAGATGCCCGGAAGCGGGAGCGAGCGTCCGCAGGCGATCTGCGCTCTTGAGCGCACGTTCGGGATGCATCGATCCCTCGACTGCGTGAATGTAGTAGTGGTTCGCGCCGAGGTGGTTGGGATCGCGTTTGATCACTGACTCCAGCACCGCCACAATCTCCTCGGTCTGCGGCGCCGGTTTCCCTGCGTTGGACCAGAACTTCCACGGTCGCAGATCCATCATGCTCTCGGCGTACAGCGTGGCGATATCGAGATCGTCGGGATATTTTTTCGACAGGTCACCCATCGACTGGCTGTAGTCGGCGGCTAGCTTTTTCAGATCTGCCTTCGGATCATTCGAGTAGCGTTTGGCGAGAACTGTGATCATGTCGCGCTCTTTCGGCGAAGCTTGCTTCGTTAGCGCAGTTTGCACGGCGTCGTAAGCCTGCTTTTCGCGATCTGGATCGACGTCCATGTTGATGTTCGGACCGAGTGCGAGGGCCACTCCCCACCAGGCCATGGCGAGATTGGGATCGAGCTCGCCTGCTTTCTGAAATGATCGGATCGCCGCTTCGTGATTGAATCCGTACAAATACGCCATTCCCTGATCGAAGAATTGCTGTGCTTCCGGATTCTTCGTGCTGACAGTGAAGTGGACGTGTCCGACGCCAGGCTCGATCGCCACCGCTGATGCGGCAAACATGACAAACGCCAAAATCAACATCCGCGCTCCTTGCGTTTTTTGCGACGATCTTAATACGCTCGAGCTCGTCTCTGAAGATGCTTTGACGGCGGTCGCCTTGCACGACGACTGGTCTGTGCGCGGGCACGCGATGGTGATCTGGAAGCGGCACGTCGAAAATATTTCTGAATTGAAGCAGCGTGAGCGAGCGCATTTTTGGGGCGTATATCACCACGCGGAGCGCGTCTTGCTCGAAGTCAGCGGTGCAGATCGCGCCGTGATGCTGAAGCTCGGGATCATCACGCCGCACCTTCACCTGCATATTTATCCTGTGAGCGCGTCACTCGATCGTGCTGCCGTCATGGAGATTATCGAAGGACGAGTACGCGAGCAGCGGGATCCGGAATTCGTGCGCGCGGTGAGAGCACGACTTGACACCGGCCGCCTTTCTGAATGAGCATTCATTCACCGATGGCGCGCCACGCCTCCACCGCATCCAAAGCCGAAATCGCCCAGCCCCAGACTAAGCGCGAGCGCATTCTCCGCGCGGCGATCGACGTCTTTGCGCAAAGCGGCTACTTCAACGCGAAAGTGTCGGAAATCGCTCGCGCCGCAGGGGTCGCCGACGGCACGATCTACCTCTACTTCGACGGCAAGGAAGATTTGCTCGTCTCGATTTTTCGGGAGTACACGCGCAATTACCTGCAGTCGCTCGAGCGCGATCTGGCGAATGTCAATCGTCCGGAAGAGCGGATGCGCATCACCATTCGTCATCATCTGCAAGCTCTGGGTCGCGACCGATCGCTAGCCATCGTGGCGCAGGTGGAGCTGCGGCACAGCCTGAAATTCATGACGCTGCTGTCGCACCAGGAGATCGCCGACTACCTGAACATCCTGCGCAAGATCGTCGAGCACGGTCAGAGCGAGGGCGTGTTCCGCCGCAACCTGCATCCGCAGCTCGTCGCAAAAGCGGTGTTCGGGATCCTCGACGAAATGGTGACGTCGTGGGTGTTGTCGGAAAAAGACTATGCGCTCGCGGATCAGGCGGACCCGGTCGCGGACCTCGTGCTCAACGGACTGCTTTGAACTTCCCAGTGGCTGTGCGGCTTGCGATTCAGGACCAGCCAGTTCCAGACCAGCTCGGGGTACTGGTGCGCAGTCATGCCGCGTTTTTCGTAGAACGGCATGAGTAGCTTCTGCAGCCGAGGCAAGTTGTAGAACGGCACGCCGGGGAAGTAGTGATGCTCGAGGTGGTAGTTCGAGAAAAGATATGTCCAATCCCAGAACCACGAGCCTCTCATCAGCGTTGACCACTGCGCCGGATCGTCAGGATTGATGTCGTAGTGCTGCCCGAGGCGGTTGAGGGCGAACGCGATCGGGAAGACGAAAAAGACCGGCACTACGTAGAGCTTGAACGCGATCCACCAGCCGCCGATCAGAGCAACCGCGGCGAGAATCGCGAGCTGGAAAATGATCGTCGCGTTGCGCTCGCGCGAGATCAGCTTCTGCATCTCCGGCTCGTATGAGTGCGTCTCATTTTTCGCCGCGCGGAAGTAGATCGGAAAGAGCGCAGGCGTGAAGTAGAGCAGCTTGAGCCAGCGCGCATTTTTCTTCGGCGACAGCCAATGCCGCTTCGGATCTTCTTCGTACGAGCCGAGTGCGGCGTGATGATCGAGATGCCACTTGGTGAACTGCGATGCCGAGATTCCACTGGGCATGGCGTAGAGCAGTCCCAGAATGCGGTACGTGCGATCGTTCGACACGGGAAGCACCGCGCGATGCACGACCTCGTGCAGCAGCACGGTGAAATCGAAGACTGCGAAGCCGGCGATGAACGCGAACGGCAACCAGAAGTACCAGCGGTCGAACTGAATGATCGCTACTGCAGAGAGGCCCAGAACGGCGAAGTTTGCGAACGCGATCAGCCCGTGCAGCCACGGCCGTTTCTGATGCAGCGCTCGCAGATCGTCGGCCGAGAGCTCCTCGGCGAGATCGCGTTTCAGTTGCTGTGCGTGATCGGCGTAGTAGGACGGCATCGCTATTCAGTGATCAACACAAGCTCCGCCCCTGGATACTCCAAAAACTCCGTCGTTTCCAGTTGAGCATAGCGCCGGTCGCGGAAGCGGACCTGCAGCTCGGGCGGAAAGGGCGTCGGGATCGGACGGTCGAGCTCGAAAAGGTCCTCCTGGAAGGGGTGCGGCTCACCCTGCCAGACGGCGACCCTTCTTGACTTCGTGAAATTGCCTGTCTCGCGCCAGTGCCATAGAGTCCCGCGTCCCGGGGTCCCGGGTCTGCACGACGGGGACCCGGGACCTACGGTGGCATTCCGCCATGCGCATCTACACTATTGGCCACTCCACGCGCACGCTTGACGAGCTGATCAGCCTGCTGCGAGAACATCGAATCGAGCGATTGGCAGACATCCGCCGATATCCGGGCTCACGGCGTTACCCGCACTTCTCACGCGAGTCGCTCGCCCAATCACTGCCCATTGCGTATGTGCACGTTCCGGAGCTCGGCGGTCGTCGCAAGCCGCTTCCCGATTCGCCCAACACCGGCTGGCGCAACGAGCAGTTTCGTGCGTATGCCGACTACATGGCAACGCCCGAATTCGCCGCCGCGCTCGATATGCTGCTCGATTCAGATGTGCGCACTGCGATCATGTGCGCGGAGGCGGTGCCGTGGCGTTGTCATCGAAACCTGGTCGCCGACGAGCTCACGCGACGCGGCCACGAAGTCATCCACATCATCGGGCCCGACTCATCGCAGAAGCACACGATGAATCCGATGGCGCGCGTGGTCGACGATCACCTGGTGTACCAAAAGGACTGAGGACTGACTCAGGACTGAGGACTGAGGACTGAGGACTGAGGAAACCGAGGTTTGAGGATTTAAGTTTGAAGACTCAAGTGTGAGGACTGAGGTTTGACGGGTTGAGAATTGAGGTCTGACGATCGAGCGGGCGGGGTCTCAGTCCTCAGTCCTCAGTCCTCAGTCCTCAGTCCTCAGTCCTCAGTCCTCAGTCCTCAGTCCTCAGTCCTCAGTCCTCAGTCCTCAGTCCTCAGTCCTCAGTCCTCAGTCCTCAGTCCTCAGTCCTCGCTCCTCAGTTACTATTCGGCGCCGTGCTCGTCCTCCACGATCCGCTACGGCAGACGGACCTCCCTCGCGGCTGCATCGCGACGATCGGCAACTTCGACGGCCTGCACGCCGGGCATCAAGTGATCATCGGCAATGTCATTGAGCGGGCTCGGCAAACTGAGCGGCCGTCGGCCGTGATCACGTTCCATCCGCATCCGCTTTCGATCGTTGCACCAGACCGCGTGCCGAAGCAGATCCTCACTTTGTCGCAGAAGGAGGAGATCCTGCGCGCGATGGGCATCGACGCGCTTTTGATCATTCCCTTCACTCACGAATTCTCCCGCTGGACCGCGGATCGATTCATTCAGGAGTTTCTCGTGAACGCGTTGAAGGTCGCGGAGGTCCGCATCGGACGGGATTTCTGCTTTGGCGCCGGCCGCGAAGGCAATCTCGCGAAACTGGAAGCGGCGG
>QHVY01000132.1:0-6891 GCA_003223695.1 Acidobacteriota bacterium | reverse complement strand
TCGAGACGCGATCAACAAAGGAGCGATGCGCGCAGTGGCGCTCGCGCTCGGACGAACGTATTTCATCGACGGCCGCGTCGTCCCCGGCCGCCGGCTCGGACGTAAGATCGGATTCCCCACCGTCAACATCGATCCGGCGAACGAGCTCTTTCCCGGCAGCGGCGTCTATGTGACCACTTCGCGACTGGAGAGCTTCGCCCGCTCATTCGAGAGCGTCACGAATATCGGCGTGCGGCCGACGCTCTATGAGAATTACGCGTTGACGATCGAGAGTCACATTTTTGATTTCGATTCGAATGTTTACGGCGATGTGATCAGGCTCTATTTCCATCAGCTTCTGCGGCGCGAGCAACAGTTCCGCTCGGCGCTCGAGCTGAACAGACAGATTCACGCGGACATCGAGCGGTCGCGACGGTTTTTCGCACGGCATCCGATTCGCTTCAATGAGATCGGGGTTCTGCAGCAGTCGTGACCGATCCCGTCCTCGCCCTCGTTCTCATCGTCTGCGCGTTTTTCGCGCTGCCTGCCATCCGTTTTTTCAAGACGCTCGACAGCAACGTCTGGGATGTCTGGCACACGCCGATTGCCGCCGGTTTGGCGGGCGGAATTCTTCTCCGGATCATTGGGGTCGCCTCACCGGTATCGATCGCAATCGTGCTCACGCTCGCGGCGCTCTACGTGCGCCTGACCGGCCGCGAGAGCGAGCCGTTCGACGGCATGCTCCTCGGCGCCGCATCGGGAGCTGCCGCGGCGCTCGCATTGGTGATTCAGAGCGAGACCGAATGCCGGACGCTGGCGGAGTGCCTCGTCGCGGGGGCGGTTGCAGGCTACGGGACAACGTTCGCGTCGTTCCAGGTCACCGACAAGATTCGACGAGCGATCATCGACGTAGTCACGGTGATCGCCGCGATCGCTCTTGCGTACGTACCGCAATTCATTCGCGACGACCGGGCAACCGCGACCGCAGTCGTGATCGCCATTCCGTTGATCGCGATTGTCGCGGTGTTCCAACAATGGCCCGACGTGCGTGCGGAGCTCGGACACGAGGCTTCCCTCGGTTTCATCAACGACTCCGACGTCCGCCGCACCGCCCACCCTCTCCTCCGCCTCGGCAGCGGCGGGTGGGCGGATCGCAGGGCCCATCGCGAATTCGTGCGGCTGGCGAACAAGATTGCGCTGCGTAAACGGCAGCAGCGCAACCGGCCGGATGACATCGCGCGGCTCTATCAGGTCGAGATCATCAAATTGCGCATGCAGATTCAGGAGATGAGCAAGATTGACCGCGATGTCATCTCCGCGTCGAATTCCGACGAAGAGCCGTCGGATACAATGGCGCGGAGCAAATGACCGCACGCAAAGTGCCGAGTGCCCAGTGCCGAGTAGCGAAACAATCGATGGGCACTCGGCACTCGGCACTCGGCACTTGTCTCATCCTCCTCTGCTGTTTCGCTCCTGCCGCTCTCCTCGCCCAGGCGAAAAACATGGGACCCGCGGGGCAGTACTACAAAACAAGCCCGCCAAAAAAGGGGAAGTTCGGCGTCATTCGCGCGCCAAAGAAAGGCGGCGAAGCCAAATGGACCGCAAATCACCAGACGTTCGAGAAGGATGAGTACTACATCCTCGAAGGCGACGTGAAATTCACGTACGAAGACATCAACCTGAGGGGAGACAAGTTCACCTACAACGTAAAAACACAGGACGTCACTGGCGAGGGACACGTCATCCTCGATCAGGGAACGACGCGCCTCGCCGGCAATCAGATGGTCTTCAACCTAGACTCGAAGACCGGCACGTTCTTCAACGCCACGGGCAGCATGGAGCCGGCGATGTACTTCACCGGCGAAAAGCTCGAGAAGGTTGCCGATACCAAGTACCGGCTGACGAATGGCGTGGTGACTTCGTGCGATCTCGATTCGCCGTCATGGTCGATCAATGTCGCCCGCGCGGACGTGACAGTCAACGACTATGCGCACCTGAAAGATGCGACGTTCCGCATCCATCGATTTCCGCTGATCTGGATGCCGCGGCTCATCTGGCCGACCAAAGGCGCCCGCAGCCAGGGACTGCTGATTCCGCGCGTCACTTTCTCGCCCTGCAATCCAGCGAGCGCGCATTGCTTCGGCAACCGGTTCGAGCTCGGATATTTCATTCCGTTCGGCCAGACCGTTGATGCCACACTCTACGGTGACGTCAGCTCAACCGGCTATAACGGCCTCGGATTGGATTTTCGATATCGCCCAAGTCCCGACGTGAAACTCGGCGAGCTGAACGGATACGTTGTGAATGATGTGCAGGACCATAAGGAGCAGTGGAAATACTCCTATCAGCATTCGCAGGACAATCTGCCGGTTGGGTTTCGAGGCGTCGTCGATATCGAGGATTTCTCCGATCTCGATTTCTTCCGCAACTACGACCGCGATCCGCGCGTGCACACGCTGTCACAGATTTATTCTTCGGCATACCTGTCGAAGAACACGCCCATCTACTCGTTCAACCTTCTCTCCGACCGCCGCGACATCATCCTCGGCCACACGAATCCTGCCGATCTCAATTCGCCGCTGCTGAAACAACGCTTCGAGCAGCTTCCCTCACTGCAATTCCGCGTCTATCCGATGCGCCTCTTCGCCTCCCCCGTCTACTTCTCGATGGAATCGTCGACGTCGCATCTGGTCACCAACGGTTCCATCAGCGGACCGTCGGCCGACTACTACCGCGGAGATGTGTTTCCGACCATATCGATGCAGATTCCGTCACCGTCGTGGTTCTCGATCAAGCCGCAGATCTCAGCACGCGAGACCTACTACTCATCGAGCCAGATCACCGATCCGACGACTCTGCAGAGTACAGCATCGAACGAGTCGCTGAGCCGCTCATACATGCAGGGGCAGGTGGAAATCGTCGGCCCGTCGTTTTCGCGAATCTTCACCAAATCCATCGGAAAATTCACGCGATTCAAGCATGTCATCGAGCCGCGCTTCACGTACGTCTACACGACGGATGTGACTGACGTGCAGCAAAAGATCATTCGATTCGACACGGTCGACACGCCGTTCCTGCCGGTCGTTCCGAACTCGGTACAGTACTCGCTAACGCAGCGGCTGATTGGAAAGGAGAAAGACGGCGGCTCGGCGCGCGAGGTGCTTTCATTCTCGCTTCGCCAAAGCGTGTCCCTCTCGGAACCGTTCACGAGCTCTACGGGCGGCAACCTGCCAGGAACCACGGTGCCACCCGGCGCGAACAACAAGTTCACGCCACTGATCGCCAGCCTGCACGTCAATCCGTATCAATCACTGACCCTCGACGCCAGCGCGACGTACGGAAACGTTTCGCATCAGCTCGACCAGACTAGCATCTCCGCGAACATCATGGGAACTGGAAAACAGTCCGACAAATACCTCACGTTCAGCTGGTTCTCTTCGTTCCAACAACCAGGCCAGCCGACTGGAACCAACAGCAGTCAGATCCGGCTCAACACCGGGACATCTCTGCTGCACGAAAGGCTTCGGTATGACATGCAGCTCAGCTACGACGCGAGCCAGGGCACATTCATCGATGAGCGATATCTCATTGGCGCGAATGCGTCGTGCTACGGCATCGCGTTCGAGTACCGCCGCTACCTGGTTTATGATCCGCTGCCGAAGCCGAAGAATACATTTGGCCTGGCGGTGACGCTGAAAAACGTCGGGACGATTGGCACTCATTAGTGCCCAGTGCCCTGTACCCAGTGCTCAGACCTGCCCACCACTGGGCACTGGGCACTGGGCACTGGGCACTCTGTTGTCGCACAATGAAACGATGAAAGGCCTAATTCTGTCCGGCGGCAAAGGCACGCGGATGCGTCCTTTGACCCACACCTCGGCCAAGCAACTCATTCCCGTGGCCAACAAGCCGGTGCTGGCGTACGGCATCGAGGCGATCGTCGCCGCGGGCATCGAGGACATCGGCATCATCGTGTCGCCGGAGACCGGCGATGAGATCCGCGAATGCGTCAAGGACGGAGCGAGGTTTCGCGCGAACGTCACCTACATCAAACAGGACGCGCCGCGCGGTCTCGCGCATGCGGTGCTGACGGCGGAGTCATTTCTCCGCGACTCGCCTTTCGTGATGTACCTCGGCGACAACCTGCTGCAGCACGGCATCACGCCGCTGGTCGAGGAATATCGCTCGCTCAATTGCAACAGCGAGATCCTGCTGACGAAAGTGCCGAACCCATCGCAGTTCGGAGTCGCAGAATTATCGTCCGAGGGTCGCGTCGTAAAGCTCACCGAAAAGCCGCAGCATCCGAAATCCGATCTGGCGCTCGTCGGCGTCTACATGTTCGACGAAAACATTTTCGACGCCGCGAAAGCGATCAAACCATCAAAGCGCGGCGAGCTCGAGATTACGGACGCGATTCAGTGGCTACTCGATCACGACTTCACGGTGCACCCGCACATCGTGAAGGGCTGGTGGAAGGACACCGGAAAAATCGAAGACATGCTCGAGGCGAATCGGACGGTGCTCGACACATTCGAGCGCGACGTTCGCGGCAAAATCGAGACCTCCAGCGCGATCGAAGGCAAAGTGGTGATCGAGGATGGGGCGGAGATCGTCGATTCGGTCGTTCGCGGACCGGCGATCATCGGCAGCGGCGCGCGCGTGGTCCACGCCTATGTCGGCCCATACACGTCGATCGGCAACGGCTGCTCGCTGGAATATTGCGAGATCGAGAACTCGATCGTGCTCGAGAATTCCACGATCGCCCACGTCGACGGCCGCATCGAAGCAAGTCTGATCGGCAAGAACGTGAAGATTTGCCGTACGCATCGCAAGCCGGCGGCGTATCGCTTCATGCTCGGCGACAACAGCGAAGTCGGGATTACCTAGTGCCCAGTGCCCAGCGCCCAGTGCCCAGTCAGACATCCGGCGCAGTGCACTCTGGGCACTGGGTACCGGGCACTGGGTACTGATTCATGCCGAACGTCTACACCTTCAAAGATTTCGAGGGCAGCAGTCATCGCATTCTGATTGACCTCATCACGCGGTACTCCGACGGCGCCGCCACGCTGCTTGACCTCGGCGCCGCCGGCGGAGAGCTCGGCGACGCGCTGCGTACAAAATTCAGGCGAACGATCGGATTCGAATTCGACGTCGATCGCATCGCCGACTTGTGCACGCGATTCGATCAGGCGGTCATCACCGATCTGGAAACGGTACGCCGTCTGCCCGCCTGCGCGGACATCATCGTTCTGGCTGACATCCTCGAACACCTTCGCGATCCGTCGAAGCTCCTGGCGTGCGTGCGGGAATCGCTCGCGGCGCACGGGCATGTGTTCATTTCCGTTCCCAACATCGCCAACATCACCGTCCGCCTGGGCTTGCTGTTCGGAATCTTCGAATATCGCGAACGCGGCATTCTCGATTCGTCGCACCTGCGCTTCTACACCATGCGATCGATCAAGCGGGAGATCGAAGGGGCCGGCTTTCGTATCGTCGCAATTCGCGGCTCGTCCGTACCCATTCGTCTGATCGTGCCGAAAGCGCCGGAGCTTCTGTTGCGCATCGGCGAGCGTCTGCTGACGATTGTGACGCGCATCTGGCGCGGCCTGTTCGCGTATCAGATCATCATCGTCGCACAGCCTCGATGACCGAAAACGCGATGCAAACGATCGCCGCCACGGCAGAGATCCACCACCAACCCCGCCCGATCCGCCTCGAAAAGATCACCTCGTGCGTGCCCGGAGGCACGGGAACGCCGGCGAAAAGCATGTTGATCTCGATCGGCTTGACCTCGCGGCCGTCGATCGTCACGCGGAGCTCGGGGGTGAGCTTTTCCGAGGAGGCGACAAACGCGGGCGCCGGCGCATTCACCTCGACGCGCTGCTCATCCTCGGCGTAGCTGCGCAGTTTGACTTCCGCATCTGCGTAGATCGCTTCGACTCCGCTGACCGCCTCGCGCGCGAAGTCGATGTCCTTTGTCGCCAGAAACTCCGCGTCGGTCATTTTTCGCAAGCGTGTGATCGCGTGAAATCTCGGGACCTCAGCGGTGTTGAGAAACAACCGGCCGTCGGGAAGCTCGCGATCGAAGATCACCGGCGTCATCACACATCCGTAGAAGGCGACGCTGCCGCGGATACCGATCGATTGAATACGGATGCTCTGCGCGTTCCGCAGCGGGAGGTAAACGCGATCGAAGATGCCGATTTCCGTCGGCGTAAAGCTGCGCGAGTATACGATCGTGTTGCCGCTCAGCAAGGAAATGACCAGTCGCGGATTCGCACCGATCGTCTGATCGACGTGAATCGGTAGCTCGATGGCGAAACACCTCGTGTCTGGCAGGACGCGATCAACGGTCAATCCGGAGGAAATATTGATGATATTACGTGGTGGTATTGTTGACTTAAATATCTGCCAATGGATGATGTCGATGTCGCGATTCTCGAGGAAGTAGCGAACTCCGAGCATCGAGATCAATGGATCGTTGAAGTCGAATTTCAAGCTGTTGAACATGATCACTGTTGAATTGCCGGCGAACGATGTCGGATCGATCCGGTGCAGCAACTGCCGATACTTCGCCTCCGACGAGAAATGACTGCGGATGTCTTCGAGGTGGTAGAGCTCCGACGAATTCGGCCAGAGATCGATGAAAAACGGCGCGATGCGAAACGGGTTCGGCTGCGCCTGAAGAAACGCGATCGTCGGCGTCGACGGCGGCACGGCGACATTTGTCTCGAGATAAGGATAAAAGCGGCCAGCGAAGACGCCGAGGTCGGCGGCGGCGATCACAGCGACGGTTGCGGCGACCAGAGTCTTCTTCGTTCGCACTCCTGCTGCCGCCAGATACGCCGCTGGAATCGGCAAGAGAATTTGCAGTCGCGTGAGCGGAGAGTATTTGAAACCGGGAAGAATTCC
>QHVY01000479.1 GCA_003223695.1 Acidobacteriota bacterium | reverse complement strand
TGTCGGAGGGGAAATGGGTGTTCCAACCCGGTTCGGTGAAGAGCGGCGGAACATGACAGGTCGCACACGTAGCTTTGCCGTTGAACAACGCTTCGCCCCGCGTTGCTCGAGCGGAATCGAAGGCATTGGCGGGAGGAACAGGAGTGGGCAGTGCGAGCTGATAGAAATGAAGCGCGGCAAGTTTCGATGTGACCATGTCGTCGCGTGAACGCTTGTGTCCCAGACCGTCCTTCGCCGCTACCGGATACTGCGACGCGTTCATCAGACGCCGGTCGAAGAAAACCCCCTGGCCGTTCAATTCGAGATTGGCGACGTAGGCGTTCCAGTAGGTCACCGTTCCCCAGCCCCCCGTCCAGGTATGCAGGTTCACGCCGGCCATGCCGTACGCTGGAGGGATCAGAGTTGCGGCGGGCTTTCCATCAGGACGAAATCCCTTGCCATCCAAGTTGAGCTCAGCGTCGAATTTGCCCGGCCCCCAACTGGCCAGCACTTTCTTCGTTGTCGCGTCGTCGACGCCGAGGAGTTTGCTGAGCGCTGGAAGCCCTGGGGCGAGCGAAACGATTGCTCCGACGTTGAGATCGCGATTTGGCCAGCCATCGAGCCGCTTTCCGATGCCCGGCGAAAACGAGTCATCCACGGTCGAATGACAAACCGCACATGACAATCCGACGGCGCGAAGGCTGCCGTCGGCATTAAAGGTTCCCTTGACTCCAACGACGGCATTCAGCTTCAGCAGCGTCAACGTGGTTGCAGGATCATCGAGGTTGACCTCTCCTTTCTTGATCGCGTCGGCCACCGAGGCTGGGATCGCCTCGGCGTCGACTTTAAGACCGACGGAGAGCGCCGTTTTCGGACTGACTCCGCCGCCGACGCCGCCTAACTTTGCGCCTTCGATTGCCTGATGCAGTCGAAGGGTGTCGGACCAATACGCTTCGTCACCGAACGTGTCGAACCGGAAAATGCGCTTTCCCTCGGCGAACATGGTCTGCGCGTTTTCATCGACAGCCGCACTCCAGTTCTCTTTCGTTGCTTTCAATTCGCCGGCTTTTTTGGGCGCCTGCTGAGCGCGAACCGTGAAAAGCGAACCAAGAATGACCCCGGCCAAAAGAGCGAGTCCCCATCGGAATTTCGTCTGCATAAGCTCCTCCTCGTACTTATGCCACTTTTCGCCTGCATAATTCGTTCCGCGACACTCGGACACCAATCAGCCGCCGTCACTTCGCGATTGTGATTGACGGTCCGGTGAGCAATTCGTCTCCCGGCATGGGCGCGATGCTGATTGTCGGACTCGACTGATTGTTGCGGGACCGCAATGTTCGGCAGCAACCGGCCAATACCTGGCCAAAAGGCCGATGCCGAAAACCGCCTGATGTGAATACATTGCCGTAGATCCCGGTATGCTTCCAATCTGGCGACAGGCTTGGGGAAAACACAGTCGGTTGACGTCAATCCCGACACACCGCTGCTCTGGGTGGTGCGAGAAAACTTGGGGTTAACGGGCACGAAGTTCGGCTGCGGGATGGCGCTGTGCGGCGCATGTACCGTCCATCTCAATGGCGAGGCTGTGCGATCGTGCGTCACGCCCGTCTCGCGCGCGGCCGGCAAAGAGGTCACCACCATCGAGGGCCTCTCGTCCGACGTCAGTCATCCGCTGCAGCGCGCGTGGATCGAGAAGGATGTGCCGCAGTGCGGGTACTGCCAGTCAGGCCAGATCATGTCCGCCGCCGTGCTGCTGCGCGAAAATCCGCAGCCGACCGACGCCGACATCGATGATGCGATGAGCGGCAACATCTGCCGCTGCGGGACCTATCAACGCATCCGGAGCGCAATTCATCTGGCGGCGCAGATGAAGGCAGGAGGTGGGAAATGAGCGAGATTCTCAACCTCAGCCGGCGCGATTTTGTAAAAACCGGAGCCGCCGCGGGCGGTAACAGAAGACGTTTGCGCCTAACGCATTCATCCGCATCGGCACCGACGATTGGGTGACCGTGATCGTCAACCACTCCGAAATGGGGCAGGGCGTTTACACCGCTCTTCCAATGCTCGTGGCCGAGGAGTTGGATGCCGATTGGAACAAGGTTCGAGTCGAGTCTGCGCCAGTCGATGCGGCGTACAACCACACCGTGTTTGGAATGCAGATGACCGGCGGCAGCACGAGCACATGGTCCGAATACGATCGCCTGCGGAAGGCTGGCGCTACGGCGCGCGCGATGCTGGTCGCCGCAGCGGCATCGACCTGGAATGTCGATCCCATAAGCCTGCGGACGCAAAACGGGTTCGTAATTCATGACGCTACGAAACGACGATTGTCTTACGGTCAGTTGGCCGAGAAGGCGTCGACGATGATGCCGCCTACGAACGTCGCACTCAAGGATCCGAAGGATTTCAAACTGATCGGCC
>QHVY01000131.1:1716-13443 GCA_003223695.1 Acidobacteriota bacterium | reverse complement strand
GGAAGAGTTCGAGGTCGACGTTGCGCCAACCGGCGAGATCGTCGGCTTCAACGACAAGATTCCGGAGAGAACCGCGCTGCCGAACATCCCCCTCGCGAGCGCGCAGAGCGCGGCCCAGCTGTTCCTCATGCGCGCCGGCGTGAAGTTGAGCGATCTGCAGCTCGTGACGCAAAGCGAGCGGACGCTGCCGTCGCGAGTACAGCGCATCTTCACGTGGGACTCGCAATCGGTTCACCCCGCCGGTGCGCCATACCGCCACATCGTGACCGTTGACGGCGATCGCGTGAGCAGTTACTCGCAGCGCGTCCGCGTGCCCGATCAGTGGCAGCGCGATTACAGGGAGATGCGCTCCAAGAATCTGCTCGCCGGAAACATCGACACGGTTTTTTTCGCCATCACGCTCATCGCTGCAGTGGTGATTTTCATCATGCGCCTCCTCCGCGGTGACGTGAGCCTCCGCCTGCTCCTCGGCCTCGCCATCGCGAGCGTGGTGCTGGTGACCGGCACGACACTCAATTCGTTTCCCATCGCCGTCGCCACTTACGACACCACGACGTCGTATCCGGCTTTTCTGGCGCGCGTGATTATCAACGCGATTCTCGGCGGGCTTGGCGTGGCGATGCTGCTCGCGGTGATCGTCGGTTCGGGCGAGGTGCTTTACCGCGAACGGCTGTCGCAGCATCTGGCCATTCCTCGCGTGTGGCAGCGAAAAGCGCTCGCATCGAAGCGCGTGTTTCTGTCGTTCGTCATCGGCTACGCGCTCGTGGCGTTTTTTCTCGCGTATCAGGTTGCGTTTTATCTGATCGCGGAGAAATTCGGCGCGTGGTCGCCGGCGGAAGTGCCGTACGACGACATGCTGAACACGGCATTTCCTTGGTTTGCGGTGCTCTTCGCCGGATTCTTTCCGGCGCTTTCCGAAGAATTCGCCTCGCGGGCATTTTCAATACCATTTTTCGAGCGCATTTTTCGGTCACGATTATTTGCGATCGTTCTCGCCGGATTCATCTGGGGCTTCGGCCACGCGACGTATCCGAATCAACCATTTTTCATCCGCGGTCTCGAGGTCGGCCTCGCCGGCGTGCTGCTGGGGTTTCTTCTCTTTCGCTTCGGTCTGCTGCCGCTGCTGATCTGGCATTACACCGTCGATGCGCTTTACACCGCGTTGCTGCTGTTCCGTTCAGGCAACGCGTACTACATCCTCTCCGCCGGAATCGCCAGCCTGGTCTTCGCCATCCCGATGCTGATGTCGATCGCGTTCTACATTCGCCATCGCGGCTTCATCGTCGACGACGACCTTTCAAACACGGCGATTCCGATCAAGCCGGCACCGGAGCGCGTCGCGCGCGAAGCCGTTCCGATCACCTATCCGCCTGCTGAGAGCATTTCGGGCAATCGCCTGCTCGTGTGCGTCGTCGTCGTGGCAATCGCCTGCGCTCTAGCGGCGTTGCGGCCCGCATCACCTGACGACGCGGTCGATTACCGCACCAACTCCGATCAGGCGAAAGGGCTCGCGGCGCCGTTCCGCGCTGGAATGAAGACCTACGCCGCGCCGGTCGACGGCTTTCGTTCGTGGGATGCGCAGTCGCCCCGCGAGGACGGCGGATCGCCGGACGGCTTCGACTCCGTCGCCCTCGACTACATGCTCCATCACAAATTGCCGATGAAATCGATCGTGCAGGTGCTGACATCGAGAATCGAAGCAGGCACGTGGATGGTGCGCAGTTTCACGCCGCTGCAAAAAGAGGAGACGTTCACCGAGATCGATCCGCGGGCGGCGCGCGTGATCGGCTACCACAGATATCAGGACGAGAAAAAAATCGGAGCGCGGCTCGACCAACCGGCGGCGCAGACGATCGCGCAAAGCGCGTTTGCGCGTTTCGGCGTGAATGTTAATCAATTCGATTTGAAGGAAGCGCTCGCCTTTCAGCAGCCGAATCGCCGCGATTGGCTGTTTCACTTTCAGGAGCGCGCGCCGCTTGTGGCCGACGCATACCGGCGAATCAGCGTGAGGGTGGCCGGGAGTCAGATGACGCAATTCGCGACGACGGTGAAGATTCCCGAGCAGGCCTATCGCGATGCGGCACAAACGACGCTGTTGAACATCCTGTTCCGAGTTCTGCAAATCGTCGGCGGTCTCGCGCTGCTTTCGCTCACCGTCGCAGGCTTCGTCATGGCCGCACGCAAACATTTTCCGTGGCGGCGGCCTGCGCGCTGGACAGCGGTCCTGGCGATCGTGCCGATTGCCGGGGCGATCTCGCGTTTTCGAGGATCGCTATTCCGATACGACACATCGATCGGCTGGGACACGTTCGTCAACGGTCAGATCGTCGGCGCGATCGTCTTTGCCGGGGCACAAATCGGAATTCTTTTTCTGGCGCTCGCCGGGATCGAAGCCGCGCATCCGCAAGCGCTCGATTGGTTGCGCCGCGAAGGTCGCGCACGATTCGGACGCTCGGCTCTCGTCGCGGCACTGCTGGCGATCGGCTTTGTGGTCATTCGGCGGGCTTCGCTGCAGTGGATCGTCAACGCCTTCCCATCGATCGGCTCGGCGAACGGCGTCGATATCCCGCAGGCGGTCGACATGTCCATGCCGTCGCTGCTGGCGATTGGTGAGACTGCGCTGCGCGCGGTCGAGGCATCAGCCGCGGTTGCGCTGTTCGTGGTCGGCCCGAGAGGCATACCGCGCGCCGATCGATACGCGGACGCGGTGGCAATCGCAGCGGTTCTCTTTCTCGTCCTCGATCCGACCGCGCACCACGGTCAGATCGCATTCATGTTGTTCTCGGCAGCAACGGCGACGCTCCTGGCGTGGCTGCTCGTGCGATACGTCCTGCGCAGCAATCTGCTCGCGTATCCGCTCGCCGTCGCGCTCGCAACGTTGCTGTCGAGCGCGGCCACTCTGCTGCAGAACCATCGCGTTGATCTCATCGCCAACGGAGTGATCGTGCTCATTGTCGCGATCGCGCTGGCAATCTGGGTGGCATATCCGCGGCTCGAGCATGCCTGAGTCGGTGCAGTCGCGCCTGCTAGCGTGCCCAGTGCCCAGTGCCCGGTGCCCAGTGCCCAGAGAAAACGTGCGCTCCTCAGCACTGGGCACTGGGCACTGGGCACTGGGAACGCCGGAAATTCGCTTTTTGAAGCCGGGTCGAGCGACACTGTATGCGACGTTCAAAATCGGGGAAGAGGAGCTCAGCGCGATCCGCACGGCAACCGCAAACGGCCCGATTGACCGAGTCTGTGAGGTCGAGCTGACTGACGCCGTCGGAATCGCACACGCGAGAGTGACGAAGACGATTTATCTTCGCAGAATCTCCGTCTAAAGCGCTTTGTTGGAGACCACAATGAACCTCGGCATCGACGATTTCCGCTACGCCGATCTGTACGATTACGCGCGGCTTCGAGATCTTGCCGCTGCTTTCGATGAGTTCGTGAAGAGCCGAGATTCTCAACTCTTCACCCGCTTCGATTCTTACCGCGCGGCGATGCAGAGCGCGATTGCGCATGGCGGCCTGACCGAGCCGCAACAGTCCGAGCTCCTCATCGAAATCTCCCGTCACCTCGGCACATTTCTGGCGCAGCTGTTCCGCACGGATCCGAGTCCAATCAAATCGCGAACGCAGCGCGATTCCCAGGTTGCACGATTCAAAAAAGAATTCGTCAGCAAACGCGTAGCGAAAAGCGCCGCAGAGGTGGCGCCGACGGGCGCCGAAGAAATCATCCGCATTCTCTCCGGCGAAACGGATCATGATCACGAATTCGCACTGGCCGTTGCCGCCAACCGGCTCCTCGATCTCGAGCGCGGCTATCCGCGCGGCGCAAAGGAGTACGCGCCGGACGCCGAGACCCGCGCCGCGGTCGCGCAGCTTCGCGAAGCGTTGGGGCAACGTCGCGAGAAAGCCGATTCGCCCGAGGCGTTGGTGCGGGAGGCGGTGGCGGTGCATGCGATCGTCGATCTCCTCATCGACTGGGCGGCGGTGCAGTGGAAAAGCGGTGCGTTCGACGGATGGACGTCGTTTCGGTTGCCCAAACCGCTCGTATTCGATCATCTCGTTCCAATCCAGCGTGTCATCCCGACCCTGAGGCTGAGTGCAAGCGAAGCGGAACGGGAGGGAACTGGAGGGTCGGGCGGCGCGACGAACGAACCACTGCAAGCCACCCAACCCTCCAGCCCCCTCCCCTTCGCTACCGCTCAGGGTCGGGGTGACAACTGGATTGCCGGCTTAACTGAACATTATCGCCGGCGAGATGGTTTCAAGCTGACCGATCCGCGCAAATCGCCGCGCGAGATCACCGATCAGGCGCACTACTGCATCTTTTGTCACGAGCGAAAGAAAGACTCATGCTCGCGCGGATTCCAGGAGAAAGACGGCAAATTCAAACCGAATCCGCTGGGCATTGCGCTCGAAGGATGCCCGCTCGATGAGCGCATCGGCGAGATGAACGTTCTTCGCGCCGAAGGCGACAGCGTCGCCGGCCTGGCGATGGTGATGATCGACAATCCGATGTGCCCGGGCACAGGTCATCGCATCTGCAACGACTGCATGAAGTCGTGCATTTTTCAGAAGCAGGACCCGGTCGACATTCCGCAGATCGAGACCGGCGTGCTGACCGATGTCCTGTTTCTGCCGTGGGGATTCGAGATTTACTCGCTGCTGACGCGCTGGAATCCGCTCAACGTCCACCAGCCGGTCGCGCTCCCCTACAACGGCAAGAACGTTCTCGTCGTCGGACTCGGTCCTGCCGGCTACACGCTTGCCCACTATCTGGCGAATGAAGGCTTCGGCGTCGTCGCCATCGACGGATTGAAAATCGAGCCGATCGAAGAAAAGTGGCTGCGCGAGCCGATCCGCGACGCGCTTGTACTGTGGGACGAGCTCGATGAGCGCATCCTCTCAGGCTTCGGCGGCGTGTCGGAATACGGAATCACCGTGCGGTGGGATAAGAATTTTTTGAAAGTGATCCGCATCGCGCTCGAGCGCAAGCAGAACGTCCGCTTCTATGGCGGCGTGCGATTTGGAGGCACGCTGACGATCGAGGATGCATTCGACGAGTTGGGGTTCGATCACATCGCCATCGCCGCCGGCGCGGGAACGCCGACGATCGTGCGGATGAAAAACAATCTCATTCGCGGCATTCGAAAAGCGTCCGACTTCCTCATGGCGCTCCAGCTCACCGGCGCGTTCAAGAAAAACGCGATGGCCAACCTGCAGGTGCGATTGCCGGCGGTGGTCATCGGCGGCGGGCTGACCGCGATCGACACGGCGACCGAGCTTTTCGCGTACTACCCCGTCCAAGTCGAGAAGACTCTAGAGCGATATGAGTCGATGTGCGGCGACTTCGGTGAGAACAGCGTCCGCGGAGCGTACGATCGCGAGGAGCTCGGCATCTTCGATGAGTTTCTCGAACACGGCCGCGCGATTCGCGCAGAACGCGCACGCGCGGCGGCTGCTGGGGAAAAACCGGATTTCATTCCGCTCGTGCGCTCGTGGGGCGGCGTGAGCATCTGCTATCGCAAGTCGATGCTCGATTCGCCCGCCTACCGGCTCAACCACGAAGAGGTCATCAAATCGCTGGAAGAGGGTATCTACTACAGGGAAAATCTCTCGCCGATCGAAGCGCTCAACGACGAATTCGGACATGTGAAGGCGCTGCTCTTCGAAAAGCAGATCGTCGAAGATGGCCGATGGAAAGATTCAGGCGAGATCATCGACGTGCCGGCACGTTGCGTGATGGTCGCCGCTGGAACGAGCCCGAACGTCATTTACGAGAAAGAGCATCCCGACACGTTCAAGCTCGACAAGTACAACCAGTTTTTCCAGAGTTACGCGACGTCCGGCAATGAGCTGATCGAAGGCGAGGGATTTTTCACGTCCTATCAGCGCGGAGAAAAAAGAATCACCTTCTACGGCGACAATCACCCGAAGTACGCCGGCAATGTTGTGAAGGCGATGGCCTCGGCGAAGGACGGCTATCCGCATGTGGCGGCGCTTTTTTCAAAAGAACTGGCCGGCACGCAGGAAGAACGCGACGAGCGCTGGCGCGAGCTGATCGCCACGCTCGATGACGGACTCATCGCGCGCGTGCATCAAGTGAATCGCCTGACGCCGACGATCGTCGAAGTAGTCGTGCGCGCGCCGTTCGCTGCACAACGCTTCAATCCGGGGCAATTTTACCGGCTGCAAAATTTCGAAACATACGCTCAGGAGATCGACGGCATGCGGCTGGCGATGGAAGGCATCGCGCTGACCGGCGCCTGGACCGACAAAGAGCGCGGTCTGCTATCGCTCATCATTCTCGAGATGGGTGGCTCCTCGCGCCTTTGCGCAATGCTGCAGCCAGGCGAGCCGGTCATCGTGATGGGACCGACCGGCACGCCAACCGAGATTCCGCGGGAAGAGACGATCCTCCTCGCCGGGGGCGGCCTCGGCAACGCCGTGCTGTTCTCGATCGCCCGTGCGCTGAAAGAAAACGGATGCCGCGTGATCTACTTCGCCGGCTACAAAAAGAAAGAGGATGTTTTCAAGCGCGATGAGATCGAAGCAGGCACCGATCAGGTGATCTGGTCGGTCGACGCGGGCGATCCGATCGTGCCACGCCGGCCGCAGGATCTCGGATTCATCGGCAATATCGTGCAGGCGATGACGTGGTCTCCACTTGCTGACCTCAAATCCGAGCAGCGCATCATCGCCATCGGCTCCGACGGTATGATGCGCGCGGTCAAAGAGGCACGCCACGGCGTGCTCGCACCGTATCTGAATCCGCAGCACGTCGGCATCGGTTCGATCAACTCGCCAATGCAGTGCATGATGAAGCAGGTCTGTGCGCAATGCCTCCAGCGTCACGTGGATCCGGTCAGCGGAAAAGAAAGCTTCGTCTTCTCGTGCTTCAATCAGGATCAGAAGCTCGATGAAGTCGATTTTCTGAACTTGCGCGCGCGGCTGCGGCAGAACACAGTGCTCGAGAAGCTCACGAATCTGTGGCTGACGCGCTTGCTGACGAAGAGCGACGTAGAGCCGACTCTCAGTCGGCTCAGCGCCGGCTGAGAGCCGGCGCCACGTTAGGCTATCATCGCCACATCATGAACATGCCAGCGGCGATGGAGGTCGCCACACGACTCGTCGCCGCGACGCTCATCGGCAGCGGCGTCGGACTCGATCGCGAGCTCCGTCACAAACCGGCCGGATTGAAGACGCACGCGCTCGTCGCGTTAGGCGCAGCTTTGATCATCGTCGTCAGTGCCTCACTGACCGATCTCTTGCATCCCGACAGCTCGGTCATGAGCCGTGTCATTCAGGGCATCATTGCCGGCGTCGGGTTTCTTGGCGGCGGTGCCATCCTCAAGAGCAGCGAAGAGATGGTCACCGGAGTCACAACCGCCGCGTCGATCTGGCTTGTCGCCTCGCTCGGCATCGCGTGCGGCGCGGGCGAGTTTGCAACGGCACTCATCGCCCTGGCCATCGCTCTGGTCGTTCTTGTTCTTGGAAACGCGTTCGAGAGTCGCATCCTCGGCCGCTAACGCGTTGTCTGCCGTTCCTCGACCATCAGGCAGCGGTCCTGGATGACTTTGATGCCGGCCTCTGCCAGACGGCGAGCCGCTTCGTCGTTGCGGATTCCGAGCTGAAACCAGACGCTATTCGGCTTCGCGGCGATGATGTCGTCGATGTGCGGCGGGATGTCCTTCGACCGACGGAAAACGTTTACCATGTCGATCGGCCGTCCGACGTCCCTCAACTTCCGATAAACCTTCTTACCGAGGATTTCCGTTACATCGGGGTAATAAACCGGCACCGGAATGATCTCGTAGCCGGCCGCAGCCATATGCGCTGGGACGTAATGGGCAGGCTGATCCGCGTGGGACTCAGGCTTGATGCCGAGGACTGCAATCGTTTTGGTCTGCCGAATGATGTCCCGCATGGTTTTTGTGTCCTCGATCACGTTAGTCTTCCAATCCATCGTTTCCCCTTGGCGAAGTGGAGCTTAGCAAGAAACACTCCGCGGAATTTCCGGCGAGTTCGGCTACTTCTGTTCGAGCAACAAATCGGTTCCGAGGTCAAATTCTGATGAAGCGCCTGGCTCTGTTCATTCTCCTCGCCGCTCTCCCGGCTGTTGCTTTTGGATCGCAACACTACATCGTCGTCACTACCCATCCGTTTGACGAGGCCGTCCAGCGGTTGCCACGCGAGGACTTCGATCCAGCCGTTCGCGCTGCAATGCGTGTGCGACCGTTTCAGGTCATCAACGGTTTCGATGCGGAGCTCAGCGACGATCAAGTGAAGCGAATGCTCGCATCGGGCGAAGTGGAAGACATCGAGCCCGTTGTCGAACGTCACGTCATGAACGATTCGATCACGGCGGGACAGCAGACGACTCCGTGGGGCATCTCGGGAGTGCATGCTCCTGATGTATGGCCGGTGACGAGAGGCGCCGCACTCAACGGCAGCGGCCCGATTCACGTGGCGGTGATCGACACAGGAGTCGATTACCACTCGCCGGAGCTGCAAGCCGTCTACAAAGGCGGCCACAACTTCATCACGGGCAGCGACGATCCGCTCGACGACTTCGGTCACGGCACGCACGTCTCCGGAATCATCGCAGCCGCTGATGATCGCCAGGGTGTGGTCGGTGTCGCACCGGCTGTCGATCTTTTCGCGTTGAAGGTTCTCGATCAGTGCGGCAGCGGATCGAGTGCGAATGTGATCCACGCGATCGATTGGATCGTTGCCAAAAAACAGGCGATCGGCGGCAACTGGGTAGCGAACCTATCACTCGGATCCGATACGCCGTCTACCACGGAGCAGACTGCATTTCAGAACGGCATCGCAGCCGGAATCATCTTCTGTGCGGCGTCAGGCAACAGCTTCGATCCGACCAATCCGTCCGATGGTCTGGCATTTCCCGCCGGCTATCCCGGTGTGATGTCGGTCGGCGCAATTGATGACACGAACACGGTCGCGGACTTTTCGCAACGCGGAACGGGACTCAGCGTCGTTGCGCCGGGCGTAGCCGTGCTTTCGACGATCGTTAGCGCAAGCGTTTCGACGGATGACGGCCGCGTGTTCTCGTCAGTGCTCCCGTCGATCACTACGAGCGGCGGCAACACCCTATGCCCCACGGCCCCGCAGGTCACCAGTGCTGCCGTTTTTTGCGGCTTCGGCAAGACCGCCGCAGATTTCCCTGCCTCCGTGAACGGAAGGATCGCGCTGATTTCGCGTGGCAACAGCCAGGGAACCGGAACGCTTTCAACAAAGGCCGGCTCAACTCAGGTAACCGGCACTGGCACTTCATTCCTCAACGATATTCACGCCGGTGACTCGTTGACCGTTTGCGGCCAGGGCTCGCTCCAGGTCTCACTCGTCAGCAGCAACACCGCACTCACACTCTCGTCTCAGACACCGGCGACGTCGACAGCGTCCAGTCAGAACTACGCGGTCGGTGTGACGTTCGTTACGAAAGCGAAGAATGCGAAGGCCGCTGGAGCGTCGGCGGTGATTGTATATAACCATGATGTATGTGGAGGCGTCGCGACATCAATCACACCCTCGCTCACCGTGACGTCAGCCGCTGATGTTCCGCCGTTCACCTTTATTAGTGAAGACGACGGTCTGTCGCTCCGGAACACTCCAAATGCCGTCTTGTCGCTTGGATTCGGCTTGGAAACGTGGCAGCTCGAGAGCGGGACATCGATGGCCACCCCTCATGCAACTGCTGTTACAGCGCTGGCGTGGGCGGTGGCGCCAAACGCGTCGCCGTCTGACGTGCAGAACGCCGTGATCAACAACGCGACGGATCTGGGAACGGCAGGAGTAGACACCGTCTACGGTCATGGCTTGGTGAATGCGCTCGCTGCCGCGAAGCAGCTCAATCCGGCGGCATTCGGTGCGCCGGCAACACCTCCGCCTCAGACGGGACGAATTCCGGGCCGGCGCGGACATTAATCTAAATACTCCGTTTTCAGGCAGTCTCATCGTAAAATAAATTCAAACGATGAGACCGCTTATTACTGCCCTTTTCGTCATCGGTTTATTGAGTGCTCCGGTTGAGGCTGCCGATCGTTATCTTGTGGCCACGCGCGGAGTGTCCACAAAGGTGCTGCGAGAAACCGAGTCGCACGAAATTCGTGCCTTTGAATCGGTCAACGCATTTGCGGCAAATCTGACGGCGGCAGAGGTCGCTGAGCTCACGCGATCTGGTCAGGTCCGATTCATCACGCCAGTTGTTGAGCGGCATGCCTCGGTTGAGGGAGCGTTGCAACGAGCGCCTAACGGCAGCATCTACACGACAGCACAGATGATGCCGTTCGGAGTGGCGATGGTGCACGCCCCCGAGCTCTGGCCGCTGACGAAAGGTGCCGGGCCGGTAAACGTGGCGGTTCTCGATACCGGCATCGACGCTCTCCATCCCGATCTGGCCACAAACTACGCCGGTGGATACAACACCTTTACGAAGACGAACGACCCGGCTGATGACAACGGACACGGCACCCATGTCGCCGGCACCATCGCTGCGGCCGATAACAACATCGGCGTCGTTGGCGTCGCTCCGGAAGTTCGCCTTTGGGCGGTGAAAGTTCTCGACCGAACCGGATTCGGGCTCGATGAAAACGTGATCGCTGGCGTCGATTGGGTGATCAACAAGAAGCACGAAATCGGTGGCGACTGGATCATGAGCCTGTCGCTCGGTGCATCGTTCGACTCGCCCGTAGAGCGCGAGGCGTTCGCGCGCGTGATCGCCGAAGGCATTCTCGTTACCGCGGCAGCGGGAAATCGTGGCAGCACAGATATTGAGTATCCCGCTGCGTACGACGGCGTAATCGCGGTTGGGGCAATTGATTCAGCCGATAAACTCGCTGCTTTTTCCGATCATGGGCCACGCCTTGACGTTGTTGCACCTGGCGTGCGCGTGTTGTCGACCGCGCCTCGAGGCAGCATTCCGGTCGCCGCCGTGACGCTGATGACCGGCGCAACGCTCACTGCTGCGACCATCCAAGGCAGCAGCCGCGGCGAAGTCAAAGGAGAGTACGTCGCGTGCGGCATCGGCAATCCGCAGGATTTTCCATCGGCAGTCAGCGGGAAAATCGCGTTGATTCGCCGAGGAGAGATCACGTTCAATGAGAAGGTGAGAAACGCCCAGGCTGCGGGCGCGGTCTCGGTGGTCGTCTTCAATCAGGACGATTCGGCTTACAGCGGTTGGACGCTGCTGCGTCCTAATTGCGGCTCCATTCCCGGATGCGACGATGACACACATCAATGGCCGGTTGTTCTGGCGATCAGCGCGGCCGACGGTCAGCGCGTAATCAATGACACCGAGCACATGATGGATATGGGCGCCTGGCTGGACGATTACATGACGCTCAGCGGCACTTCGCAAGCTACGCCGCACGTCGCCGGCGCGCTAGCGCTCGTGTGGTCGATCGAGCCGGCGGCGCCGGCCAATCGAGTGAAAGAGGCGCTTCTGTCGAGCACAGTCGATCTCGGCACGCCGGGCTTCGATCTGATTTACGGCTACGGCCTGATCAACGCATTCGAAGCCGCAAAACAAATCGCGCCATGGCGATTCGAGCCGCCCGCGATGCCGCCTGTGCCCGATCGGTTGCCGTCAATTCCGTAGTGCGTAGAATACGCGCCCCATGCGGATTGGCGTACCGACCGAAATCAAAACCGACGAATACCGCGTGGGAATGACTCCCTCCGGTGCCGACGAACGCCACGCTTCCTTACGCGCGTCATC
>QHVY01000131.1:0-1665 GCA_003223695.1 Acidobacteriota bacterium | reverse complement strand
GCAGTTGGTGTAGGTTCCCGCGCAGAGACACATGCACGCTCGGAACGGTCGCCGTCAGTACGTCGGCAACCGTGACATTGGTCGTCAGGCGCCATCGAGCGCCGGAGCGGTCACGAATACCGCCGCGGTTTCGAGCAGCAACGATTCGAATGCGGCAAACAACAGCGCCACCGCCGTCGTGCCTGTCGCCGCTTCAACCGCTGACGTGTCGCTCACGAAATCCGCAAATGCAGCGACGATCAGTCCTGGCGGCCAGATTAGCTACACGATCACTGCGGCGAACAACGGTCCGGCCACTGCCTCCGCAGTCACTGTGTCTGTGTCCGACACCCTGCCGGCTGGTACGACGTTCGTTTCAGCGAAGCCGAGTCAGGCGAGCTGCTCGGGGACAGCGACAGTCGTATGCTCGCTGGGCACGCTAGCCTCGGGCGGCGCCGCAACGGTGGCCCTGGTCGTCACAGCGCCATCGACCGCAGACTTGCCAAGAATTGCCGACGCGAGTAGAAGCATGGATTCGCTCCGATGATCGGCAGCTCCAGAATGCGCTTTGTAATCGCCGCGGCGTGGATCGCCGCGATCGCTCCGATCGCTTACGGCCAATCAGCGGATCTCACAGTCACGAAAACGGGACCCGACACGTCGCCGGCGAACTCCGACGTCCCGTACAGCGTGACCATCACAAACAACGGGCCTGACCCCGCGGCATCGGCCACGCTCACCGATAACATTCCGGGCGGAATGACATTCGTTTCGAAGATGCAGAACAACGGTCCCCCCTTCACGTGTACGGATCCCGGACCGGGCTTTGGTGGCACGGTCTCGTGCACGATCGCCAGCTTAGCGGCTGGAGGCTCAGCGAACTTCACGTTTGTTTTTCACATTCCCAGCGGAACTCCTGATGGGACGACGTTCACCAACATCGCGACGGTCTTCAGCGATACGCCCGATCCTCTGAGCGAGAACAACTCCGCCGCGACCGCAACCTCCACGCCGTTTCCGCCGCAGGCCGACATTTTCGTGACGAAGAGTGGTCCTACCTCCGCCGGTCCGGGCACGAACGTCACCTTTACGATCACGCTGACTAACCCGTCGACAAACGCTGCGCAGATCGTCACGCTTCAAGACACGCTCCCAGGCACAATGACATTTGTCTCCTGGAATCCAAATCCGGGACCCATGACCTGCACCACGCCCGCGCCCGGAGGTGGAGGAACGATCAACTGTTCCACCGCAGTCATGGCCGCAGGGGCCTCATTCACCTACACGCTGGTCGGGCAGATACCGCCGGGTACACCATCCGGAACGGTATTTTCGAATACCGCAACAATCTCGTCGTCGAATGATCCAAACACTGAAAACAACAGCGGCACCGATGCGGTGACCGTGTCGTTAGTCGATGTCTCCGTCACCAAGATCGGACCGGCGACGGTTACGGCCGGCAATCCCGTGACGTACACGATCACAGTCTCGAACGGCGGCCCCGATATCGCGATGAACGTCCTCATGAACGATCCGCTACCCGCCGGAACGACATTCATCTCGCTGCTGCAGAACAGTGGCCCAACGGCGACGTGCTCGACGCCCGGAGCTGGTGCAAACGGCACGGTCACTTGTGGGATCCCTCAGCTCAACTCTGGCGCTTCCGCGCAATTTACTCTCGTCGTA
>QHVY01000130.1:18673-20004 GCA_003223695.1 Acidobacteriota bacterium | reverse complement strand
TGACGAAAATGTTCGCTGGTTTGACATCGCGGTGAATGATGCCCGCCGCGTGCGCGGCGGCGAGTGCGTCCGCAACTTCGCTTCCGATCGTCAGAATGCGATTGACGGGCATCCGCTTCGCGTCGATCAAGTGCTTGAGCGTTTGTCCGTCGAGTCTCTCCATGACAATGAATGGCCGGCCGGCGTACTCACCGATGTCATAGATCGTGCAGATGTGTGGATGATTGAGCGCCGACGCAGCTTCTGCCTCGCGGCGGAAACGCTCCAAAGTGGCAGGGTCGGTCGGCGCGTCGTCGGGAAGAAACTTCAGCGCGACGTGCCGGTGCAGCCGAGTATCCTCGGCTTCATAGACGATTCACATTCCACCACCGCCCAATTTCTGGATCACGCGATAATGCGAGACGGTCTCGCCGATCATGAATTTGCAGCATTATTACATCCTCGAGATTTCGTTCACGCCCGAGCTCGAAGAACTCGTTCAAGGTCGACTTTTTCTTACGCGCTCGACCGGCAGCGTCGTTGTGCCGCCGCATGGTTTGAGAACTCGATCGCGATCGACCGGCCACGAGTCGACTGGCTTCAGCTATATCAACAATCACTGCAGCCGATTTTCATCGGCCGCTCATTCGTGATCGCGCCCGATGCGTCGCTGATTCCGCCGGACAGCGGCCGGCGCGCGTTGGTGATCCCGCAGGAGCAGGCGTTCGGAACCGGCTCGCATGAATCGACGGCGCTGTGCATCGAGCTGCTCGAAGAGATCGACCTGCGCGGGAAACGCGTGCTCGACATCGGCTCCGGCAGCGGCGTCCTCGCTCTGGCGATGCTCCGCCTCGGCGCTCGAAAGGCGATGGCCTTGGACAATGACCTCGATGCATTTGCACCGCTCCGCGAGAATTCGACTCGCAATGGACTGCGGATCGCCTCATTCATCGGAACACTTGATGCGCTGCGCGGCGGCACGTTCGACGTGATCACGATAAATATTGTTCTCGAAGGGATCGTCTCGATGCTGCCGAGCGTGACCGAGCATCTCGACGGCGTGCTCATCGTCAGCGGGATTCTCGCCGAACGCCGCGACGAGATCGCCGGTCGGATGCGCGTTGTGCAAGAACGCACGAAAGGTGAATGGTGGGCGGCCATCCTCTCGAAGTAGATTGTCAGTGGGGGATGCACGGCCTTCGCGCGATCGCCCGCGGAAACATTGTAGTCATCGTCGATGTGCTCTCGTTCAGCACCGCCGCGACAGTCGCAGTCGGACGCGGAGCGACGATTCTGCCGTGCGAATGGAACGATGAACGCGCGGCAGCGCTTGCCGCGACCGAGCATGCCGA
>QHVY01000130.1:7130-18657 GCA_003223695.1 Acidobacteriota bacterium | reverse complement strand
TCAGGAACATCCCGCGCGGCTCGAGGCTGGTACTTCCCTCGCCGAACGGCTCGACGCTCGCGTTTGTCGCGCGAGAGCTCGATGCCGCCGCGGTCGTCATCGGCTGTCTGCGCAATGCGGCTGCAGTCGCGAGTTGGGCATCGAAGCAGAAGCGTGATGTCGCGGTGATCGCAGCCGGCGAGCGGTGGCACGACGGTACGATCCGTTTCGCGATCGAGGACTGGCTCGGCGCGGGCGCGATCATCAGCCGCATGGTAGGAAATCGATCCGCCGAAGCCGAAGCGGCCGCAGCTGCCTTCGAGCGACTGCGGCACACCCTTCACGCGATCCTTTCGCACTGCCCCTCCGGACGCGAACTGATCGATGCCGGCTATCCGGACGACATCGACATCGCCGCAGAGCTCGACGCCGACCGGGCTATTCCACTGCTCGAACGGAATGCGTTTACACTAGCCAATCTATGAACCAGATCAGCGACCGCCTGCGTGGCCTCGTGCAATCGGACATCCGCCGTATGTCTCGCGAATGCGACGCCGTCGGCGGCATCAACCTCGGCCAGGGCATTTGCGATCTGCCCACGATTCCCGAGCTCGTGGAAGGCGCATGCGATGCGATCGCCTCGAACAAAGCGACGTATTCGAAATTCGAAGGCATCGATCTTTTGCGCGAACGGATCGCGAAAAAACTCGAGCACTACAACGGATTGAAAGCCGATCCGGCGAAAGAGATCGTGGTGACAGTCGGCTCGAGCGGCGCCTTTCTCAACGCGGCGATGGCCACGCTGAACGCCGGCGATGAGGTCATCCTTTTCGAGCCGTACTACGGCTATCACCTCAACACGCTCTCCGTCCTCGGCTTCGTGCCGAGATTCGTGACGCTGCATGCGCCCGACTGGTCGATCGATTTCGATGAGTTGCGCGCGGCGTTCACGCCGAAAACGAAAGCGATCGTCATCTGCACGCCATCCAATCCGTCGGGAAAAATGTTCACGCGTGAAGAGCTCGAGAAAATCGGCGCACTCTGCCGTGAGTTCGGCGCATGGGTGTTCACGGACGAGATCTACGAATACATCGTCTACGACGGGCGCAAGCACGTGTCGATCGCCTCGATTCCGTCGTGCCGCGACATCACCGTGACGATCAGCGGATTCTCAAAAACGTTTTCGATCACCGGCTGGCGCATCGGCTACGCAGTCGCCGATCCGCGCGTGGCGGGGCCGATCGGATTGATGAACGATCTCTTCGCCATCTGCGCGCCGACGCCGCTGCAGTGGGGCGTCGCTCGCGCACTCGAAGTTTCCGACGAGTACTACCGCAACCTGGCTGCCGACTATCAGAAGAAGCGTGACGTTCTCGCGTCCGCGCTAGAGGAGGCGGGGTTCCGACCGTCGCTTCCGCAAGGCTCGTACTACATGCTCGCCCAGATTCCTGACGAGTTCCGCAATGATCGCGAGGCCGCGCAGTCGCTTCTCGACAATGCCCGCGTCGCGTCCGTTCCCGGATCCGCATTCTACGTTTCCGAGGCGGGGAAGCGAATGCTGCGCTTCTGCTACGCGAAAGATTTCGAGGCGCTCGAGGAGGCGTGCGGGCGGATTCGGGCGTTTCGGGTTGCGAGGGTGTAGGGTCGGGCCGCGCCCGACCGAATTCCGGAGATCGGCACGGCGCAGCCGTGCCCTACTTTTTCCGCGCCGTGCGCATGTCCGCGAGAATCTCGTCCGCGTGTTTCGGCGCGTCGACCTTCTTGTAGACTTTTTTGATCCTGCCGTCCGGGCCGATCCAGTAGGTCGTTCGAGCGACGCCCCATGACCGGCGGCCATACAGGTTTTTCTCTTTCCATGCGCCGTACATTTTCGCCACATCCGCGGTCTGGTCCGACAGCAGTGGAAAGTTGAGCCTGTACTTGTCGCGGAACTTCTCATGACTCGGCAGCGGATCCGTAGAGACGCCGAGGATCACGGCGCCAGCTTTGGAAAGGTCACCTTCGAGATCGCGAAAGCTGCACGCTTCCGCTGTGCAGCCTGGCGTGTCGTCTTTCGGATAAAAGTAGAGAATCACGTCTTTGCCGCGAAGCTCCTTCAGCGTGACATCTTTGCCATGGGTCGAGGGCAACTGAAAATCGGGCGCGACATCGCCCACTTTCGGTTCATAAAAATCCTGCATCACATCACCTTCGAATTGCCGAAGAGAACTTTTTCGGCGACGAGCACGGCGTTGAGCGCTGAGCTGCGGCGCAGATTATCGCAGACGGCCCACACCCAGAATCCGCCCCGAATCGTCGGATCGCGCCGCACCTCGGCGACGAGCACCTCGTCTTTGCCGGCGGCGTCGGTCGTGCCGAATGACTGGTCGCCCTCGGGGAGCACGATCGCCGGATTCTCCCTCAGACGCGACACGATTTGATCGACGCTCAGATCGTCCCGCGTCTTCGTGAAAAGCGAGAACGTGTGGGCATGAAAAATCGTCCCTTGTGTAATCAACAGTGCGAACTGCGCGTCGGGCTCGGTGAGAGCTCGAATCTGCTCGACGATGAACTCCTCATTGCGTTCGAGCGCTGGATAGAGATTGAACGCGAGCTGGCGATCGAAGACTTCTTTCGTAACGCTTCGCACATTCAAAACACTGATCGCTTGCTGTGCGAGCTCTTCGACACCGACCTGCTCGAATTCTGACGCAGGCTGCACAACCGTTGCGGTGCAGAGCTCAATCGCGCTCAACATTTGAATTTGATGAAGGATCAGGGCAATCGGAATGGCCACCGGATGCGGCGAGATCAACAGCGTGTCCTTCCCGGTGATCGCGTCGAGGTTGATCCCGGCTACGGCGAGCTTGCCGCTCTCAATGGTTGACGGCTGCGATACATCGATGACTACGAACCGATCGTCGCGGTAGTGATCGATCCATTCTCGATTGCCCGAAGGCGGCCCGCAGAAAAAAACGAGATCGAGGTCCTCCAACTCGTCATCGGAAACCGCGGCGACGACCGCCGGCTCTTCGTCCACTTCCGTCAGCGCTCCAGCGGCTTTTCCTGTGCTGTCCAGCAGCGACACTTTCGCGAATGGAAACGAACGGTCGCGCAGAATGGTCTTGATCTCGTTTCCGACGAGCGTCAGCGGATTGACGATCCCAATGCGGTAACCGGTACTCGACTTCAATGCGTCTCCGCCGGCTGGAGCAGCTCCTCCGGGGTCTTTCGCGACGGAAAAGCGATCGACCATAGCCGCACAAGCGGCCCCGACGCGAGATAGCAGATCGCGCCGATGAACAGAAACTCGCGCGGCCACTTGGTGAAGATACCCAGGATCAGCGCGAGCACAACGATATACATCAGCGAGCGCTCCTTCTGCAGATTCATGCCTTTCTGGCTGCGATAACGGATTGGCGACACCATGGCAAACGCCACCGCCGCAGTCACCAGCAGCATGATCATCCCGAATCGCTCGTCGTGCACCGGCGCCGGAGCGTAGTAGATGATCGATGCGAGCGTGAGCGCACCGGCGGGACTGGGAAGGCCGACGAAGTAGCGGTAATCAGTTTTTCCCGTCATCACGTTGAATCGGGCGAGGCGAAGGGAAACGCTGACGAGAAACAGAAACGCGATCGCACCGCCGAGGTTGCCGAGGACCTGGAGGCCCCAGGCGTAGACGAGGACGGCGGGGGCGGTGCCGAACGTCACCACATCAGCGAGCGAGTCGTACTCCTTGCCGAACTCGCTGGTCGCCCCCAACTGCCGCGCAAGGAGACCGTCGAACGTATCGAAGATCGCAGCGAAGAAAAGCGACAAGCAAGCCACTTCGAAAAAATGAATCGCCAGATCGCTGCGGCCATCGACCATTGCTCCGATTCCGCGCGTGCTGTTGACGATCGAGCGAAAGCCGAAGAAGAGATTGAGAACGGTGAACGACGTTGGGATCACGTACACGCCGCGGCGAAGATTTTTTCGCACGTCGGGACGCTTCACGCGCGCTCCTCGATTTCGCCGATGATCGTCAGGCCGACCTTCACCTTATCGCGCATGTCGACTTTGATCGCCGCGGTGGAAGGAAAGAACACGTCCACGCGAGAGCCGAATTTGATCATGCCCACG
This sequence comes from Acidobacteriota bacterium, assembly GCA_003223695.1. Lineage (GTDB taxonomy): Bacteria > Acidobacteriota > Thermoanaerobaculia > Gp7-AA8 > Gp7-AA8 > Gp7-AA10. The sequence goes on along the minus strand of QHVY01000130.1, from coordinate 14,574 downwards.
CGCTCGCCGCGGACCACCTCGTCGCCTTCTTTTTTGTCGAATACGATTCGTCTCGCCAGCAGCCCGGCGATTTGTTTGAATGCGATCCTGCCTCCGCGGCCGTCATCGATGACCACGAGATTCTGCTCGTTCTCGCTTGATGATTTCTCCGCGAACGCGGCGATCTTTTTGCCTGGATTGTAGCGGTAGTGGACGATCCGGCCGGTGATCGGCGCGCGATTGACATGCACGTCGAACACCGACATGAAGATGCTTCTGCACCACGGTTCCGTCGGCGGGTGAGAGGATGTCCACGTGCCGCTGAGATCCAACGCGCTGCGGGTCGCGAAAAAAGTTGAAGAGGAACAGCGTGAGAAATCCGAAGACGATCGCCGCGGTCCACCACTGGAGGAGCAGCGCCACCGCGGTGACGATGATCGCCGGGATGATGAAGAGCCACCCCTCCGGAGCGAAGCGGATTTTTGGCATTCCTCGATGTTATGCAAAGGAGGTTCCGCTGGAAAGGTGAAATTTCAAATTTCAAATTTCAAATGAAAAATTGAAAAGAGGAGGGAGAGCCTCGACCGCATTTTTAATTTTTCATTTGAAATTCGAAATTTGAAATTTCAAAGAAAAGGGCTCCCTGGCCGGGGAGCCCCTCCTACTGATTCTGCCGATTGATTACGCTACGTTTTGTGTTTCGTGCGACCGGATCCGGGCTGCCATCTGATCCTTCAGGAAGAGCTTTCGCTTCTTCAACGTCTTCTCTTCGACTTCCTCTTCGACCGTCACCTGAGCCTTGGATGCCAGCTCGCTGAGGCGCGATTCGCACGCGTGGTGCTCCTCGAGCCAACGGCGAAATTCATCATCCTCGCTGCTGAGAATCCGTTGAATGTCTTCGGTCCGATTCGACATCCGTCTTATCCTCCTTTGACGTCCCTGCAAATCCGATTCTAGCACTCGAAAAGCGGGGCACTCGAAAGATTTCGTCACGGTCATAAACATCGTATGATCAACAGGTTGAGCCCTCCTTCGCGATTCATTATTGCCGCAACCGCTGCCGCGATTCTCTCCACGTGGATTACGCCGTTTCAGCGCGATCTTTTCGTCGGCGACGAGACCAAATACGGCCAGGTGGTGCGCGAAATGCGAGCGACTGGGGCGGTTTTCCTTCCGACGTTGAACGGAGCACCGTTCACGCACAAGCCTCCGCTGCATTTCTGGGTGGTCAATATGTTGACTATCCCGCTTGGTGTCTACTCCACATGGGCGTTTGTGCTGCCGTCGCTGCTCGCATTCCTGTTTCTGCTGTGGCTGATGTCGAAGATGGGCGGGCCGATGGCCGCGTTCGTTTGCGCCACTTCGCTGATGATGTGGGGATCGGCGCAGACGGCGCGCATGGACGTCAGCTTCACCGCCTTCATCGTCCTCGGCGCCTGGATGCTGCAGCAGGAAAGACTGCTCGCTGCAGGAGTGGCGTTCGGAGTGGCCACGCTGATCAAAGGTCCAATGGCGCCGGTGATCGGAGTCGTTCTTTTTCTACTGGAATGGTGGCACTTGCGCCGCAGTCCGCGCGGCGTCGTTCCGGCAATCGCGGCGATGGCCGTCATCCCGCTGCTTTGGTTCGTTCCGGCGATGCTGATAGGCGGCTCCGCGTACACGCATGAAGTGATCGTGAAGCAGACGATCGGCCGCGCGATTTCTACCTGGGTGCACAATGCGCCGCCGTGGTTTTACATCCTGCATCTGCCTGGAATCTTGTTTCCTTGGTTTTTTGTCGCCGTCGCGGCGCTGCGCGGCGCGAATCGTTTCTATATCAACTGGATCCTGGCGGTGCTCATCCCGTATTCGCTCATGAGCAGTAAGCTCGACGTGTACATGATGACGATGATTCCGCCCCTGGCGCTCCTGATTGCCGATTCGGTGGAGGACAGCCGCCCTCGGCTGTCCGGACAGCGGAGGGCCGCTGTCCTCCACGCCAACCGCCTAACGCTCGCGGTTCTGATCGTGCCGGTGGCCTTCATCAATCGGGTGCCGAATGAGGCGAAGCCCCTGCTGATTATTCTGGCTGTTGCCGCCGCATTGTCTTTATTCGCCTGGAAATCCGAGATTCTCTCCACGATCGCCGTCGGAATCGTGCCGCTCGTTCCGATTGTGTACGCCGCGTTGACGATGATGCCGATGATCAATGACATCGGCTCGACGCGCCGTCTGATCGCGGCGATCGAAAAGCAGCGCGTTGCGCCGGAGTCGGTCGCGCTCTACACCTGCCCATATTTGTGGAGCCGCGACTTTCCGCGCGAGCTCGAGCGCGTTCGGTACGTTGACGCGGACAACATCGGACAGCCAGTGGTCATCGCGGTGATGCGTTCGCATGCAAACGAGATCGCGGCGACGTTGCGCAACTATCGCCGCGTCGACCAGTTGCAGATGATTGGAAAGTGGTTTGATGTCTATCGACGCTAAGCGCCGGCTGGCATCAGCGGCGTTTGTCGCCCTTCTGATTCTGTCGATCTTCTGGCCGTCGCCGGTCGTCACGATCAACCAACTTTGCTGCAATGCGGCATTGCCTATCGATGAACTTTCTTTTCTCGGACGCGAGGCGCCGGCATGGGACGTCGTGTTCTGGTGCATCACCGGAGTCTTCGCGCTCGCACTGTTGCAGGAATGTGGCGCCGGCTCTCCAGCCGGCGCGCGCCGCCTGAGAGGCGGCGCCACGTTCCGCGAGATCGCGCAGGAATTTCGCGCCACGCGGCTACGAATCGGCATCAGCACCGCGATCGCATTCATCGTCTCGGCGTTCATTGTCGCGGCGATCTGGATCTATGCCGACGCGCCGGCGACGGCGTGGTCTGAGCGCGTTGCTTCCGGCGATGTTCAGGATTGGATCCGCTTCGCCAACCGGTTCGGCGGCGGCATGAATCCGGTGATGGTCATCGGATTCTTTCTTCTCGCCGGACTCGCATACGCGCAGCGCCATTGGGTGAATTACGCGATTCGCATGGCCCTCGCCGGCGCTGCGGCCGGAGTCATCGTTCAACTCGTGAAGTTCGTTGTCGGCCGCACGCGTCCCGAGCTCTGGCTCGGCCCATTCCAGCACGCGCGTTCGTCGGCGAGCTCGTTTCCGAGCGGCCATACGGTTGGAGCGTTTGCGCTCGCCGGCGTGCTGATGCTCAACAGCGAATCAAAAGCGATGCGCGCGATCGCAGCGCTGCTTGCGCTATCGGTTGCAGTGTCGCGCGTCCTCGCCTTTCGGCACTGGGCATCGGATGTGGCCGCGTCGGCTGCCGTCGGGATGATCGCCGCGGCTATCATGCAAACACGCAAATAGGCACCCGACTCGGCCATTACGAAATCCTCGCGGCGCTCGGCGCCGGCGGCATGGGTGAAGTCTATCGCGCGCGCGACTCGCTACTAGGCCGTGATGTGGCGATCAAAATCGTTTCGGGCGAAACAAGTCCCGCAGCAGTGCGGCGTTTCGAGCAGGAAGCGAGAGCGATCGCCGCGCTGTCGCATCCGAATATTCTTTCCATCCATCATTTCGACAGTCACGACGGCATCAGCTTCGCCGTCACTGAGCTCCTCGAAGGGGAAACGCTCCGAGATCGAATTCAATCTTCGAAACTGCCGTGGCAGAAAGCGTGCGAAATCGCGGCGTCGATTTGCGATGGGCTCGCGGCAGCGCACGAGCGTGGAATTATTCATCGCGACCTCAAGCCATCGAACATTTTTCTGACTTCCGACGGTCAGGTGAAGATCCTCGATTTCGGTCTGGCGCAGACGAGTCGCGCATTTGAAGATGCCACTGACGTGAAAACAGCGCCCGGAACGGTCCTCGGAACGCTCGGCTACATGTCGCCCGAGCAGCTTCGAGGCGAAACCGTCGACGCCAGAACGGACATCTTCGCGCTCGGTTGCATCCTCGACGAGATGATCAGCGACGGGCCACCGGCGTTGAAACGGATCATTGATCGCTGCCTGGAAAAAGATCGAAATGCGCGATACCACTCGGCGCGAGATCTGGCGATCGATCTGCGCTCGATGACTCATGCACCTAAGCGCACAAGATGGGCGCTCTGGGGCCTCGGCGCGGTCATTATTGCTGTGGCGATCGTTCTCACTTACAAAAAGCCCGCGGCTCCTGCGCACCAGCTTCGCGCCATTCTGGTGCTTCCCTTCGAGAACGAGAGTCACGATCCCTCATCGGAGTATCTGAGCGACGGCATCGCTGAAGGACTGATCAGCACTCTGGCCGAGCTGCCGAACGTTCGTGTCGTTGCGCGCACAACAGCATTTCACTTCAAAGGGAAGCCGGTCGACTTGCAGCAGATTCGCAAACAGCTCGATGTGGACATGGTCCTGGCAGGTCGGCTTCTGTCACGCGGCAACAACATCACCGTTCAAGCCGATCTAATCGACGCCCAAGCGGGAACGGAACTATGGGGCAATCGCTTTCACGAGCAGAGCACGGATCTGGTGAACATCGAGCAGGAGCTCGTTGGCCGCATTTCCGAGGCGTTGCGCGTGCGGCTGACGCCTGCAGAGCAGAACCGGATCTCGAAACCGGCAACTCGAAATCCGGATGCGTACAAGCTATATGTGGAAGGCCGTTTCTATTTTAACAAGCGCACGCCGGAGTCGATCAAGAAAGCAACAGACTTGTTCCAGCAGGCAATCGTCGCCGACCCTCAGTTCGCGCTGGCGTACTCGGGCCTCGCCGACGCCTACAACCTTGGCGGCACGTACAACGTTCTTCCGCCCAAAGAAGCACTTCTCCGTTCGCGACAAGCGGTGGAAGCGGCGCTGCGCCTCGATCCAGATCTCGCCGAAGCTCACGCCTCGCTGGGCCTCCTGGAGAGCAACCAATTTCATTGGGTTCCAGCAGAGAGGGAGTTCAAACGAGCGGTTGAAATCAATCCCAATTATGCGAATGCCCTGCTCTGGTACTCATTGCTCCTTCTTGCTCAGGATCATCTTGACGAATCGACGGCAATAATTCGAAAGGCGGAGCAGCGCGATCCGCTATCCTCCATCGTCGTGACCAACGTCGCGTCTCGTCTGAACATCTTGGGCCGCTACGAGGCGGCGCTGGCTGAAGCGCAGACGAGCATCGAACTGGACCCCGGCTATGTGTGGTCGTACTGGCAGATGGCCTTGGCGTACGAGGGTCTGGGACAGCCCGACAAGGCCGCGGCAATTTATAGGAGAGGAGCGGAGGTTCCCAGTCCGCCTGGGTTCCGAGAAGCATTGCTCGTCCGGGCAGATGTGCTTCTTGGAAACACCGCCGAAGCGAGAAAGCTCGCGCGACTGTTGGAGCAGCGCGCCACGCGCGGCGAAGCCGGGCGAACTGCTGTCGGATGGGCATACTCCGCTGTCGCCGACCGGGATAAGGCACTCCAGTGGCTCAGTCGCGCGCTAGACGCACGCGAGCAACCCCTTCGCAACAGTATTCGCACGCCGATCGTGAAAGAGCTGCGGGGCGACCCGCGGTACGACGCGCTACTGCGGCGCCTGGAGCGCGGCTTCGACGACTGACGTTCGCCGTTGCACGAGGAACAACGCTCCCAGATAAAGGATGAGCGCGACGAGCGACAACGAGCGAAGACCGATGACCATCGAAATATATTCGAGGCATCCGCCGACGACCGCGCCGAGCAAGTTCGACCCGAACGAGGCACTGGGGTGCTCTGAGCGCGAGAAAATCGTGGAGAAGATGATCCCGGCAAAGAAGACCGGAAGAGCATTGAGTAGACCACCGATCGCTCCGCGACCAAGGAGTGTCAGATCGAGCAGGACACTCGGCCTAACAAAATAGTTGAGGAGGAGAGTGGCCCAAAGAAGCGCGAAGTATGGCAGCACGCGCTCCGGCCGGCGTTTCGAGACGTAGAGGTTGGCCAGATAGGCCATCAGCAGAATTCCAGCGATGACACACGAATTGACGATCCACGTCGAACCGAAGAGAAGGGAAAGATCGACAATGCCGCGAGTTTCAATCAGAAGAAATGCGGCTCCCATGAGAAACAGCGGGCCGTCGAACTCGCCCGCAGCGAGATCCCGTCCGAATACGGCGAGCGCGCAGATGGCGCCAATCAGCAACAACCCACCAATGACCACGACATATGCTGTCGGAAAGATGCCCGGCCGAATGTAAAGGAACGGCCAGTCATCGGTGGGGACGCGGATCGACGTCACGTTTTCAGATGGGGCGAGAGTGGGGAACGGACTTCGCTCGAGCACGCCGACGAGCGAGATTTGCTTGCCGACAACAAACATTTCGGCGAAGTGCATCGGCATCGCCAGCATGATCGGCGGAACGCCCGTGGCATCCCAGATCGTTGCGTAGAGACGGTCCGAAATCCACTGGCCGGCAATCACGGAAAAGCTCACGGTCAGCACGCCGCCGGGCTTCACGAGCTTCCATGCCGAGCGGATCGAGTCGACCGTGTACACGTAGTTTTCCAGCCGCAGCGATGACATCGCCGAGAACATCGCGTGCGAATCGAGAAGGCCGAAGCAGACGACATCAAATTGCTTGTCGGCGTTCTGTTCGAAGTACGCTCGTGCGTCATTGACCACAGTCACCGCTCGAGGGTCGCTGTACGGGTGCTCCGGATGTCCTGTCTTGCCGATGTTGATGATCGACGGATCGATGTCCACGGAGACGACATGGCGGAAGCCGCTCTTCAGCGCCGCGGCGACGTCGTTCCCCGTCCCGGCACCGACGACCAGCGCGGCGTCGCGCCGTGGTGTCAGCACGAACGGGATTCGGTAGCCGGCCGCAAACTGACGCAGCACCGCTTGGTCGCCGGGCGAAACTTGCGGTGACTGAATGTGCCGTAGCGAAAGGTCGTGCATCATCTGGTGAAAATCGCGATTCACGGACACTTCCACCGGCGCGCCGGGGAACGTCATGTCCCGCGTAATGTCGATGCGGTAATACGGCGAGTACTTCGCGGCACCAATCGAATGCCAACTGAAAAGCAGAATACCGATGAAGCTGACGACCGAAAGAATGCGGCGCGAGAAGTAAAGCAGCGGTGCCGCCGCGATGATGAACCAGATCGGAGGTCTGGTCCCTGCGGCCGACGCAACGGTCATGGCAACGACGCCGAGGAATGATCCGATCAGATCAGCCGAGTACGAGCGGAGCGGCGGAAGCCGGGTGAACAGATCGCCGACGATCGCTCCCGCACAAATGAAGACCGCCAGTACGAGGGCAAAAAGAAGCAATACGAGCGACACGCTGCCGGCGAAGGTTTTCGCATTCAGCCACGTCTCTCCGCCCCACAAGCTGAGCGACATGTCCGGAAAGCGGATGTGAACGATGCGCAACTCTTCCGAACAACCGAGGATCGCCGATAGAACGAGCAGCGTGGGCAAAGTCCAGTGCTGCAGGTTCGGGCGCTTCTCGCCTAGCGCGACGCCGAGACCCATTCCGAGAAATGCGGCGATGAGCGTGAGATTG
>QHVY01000130.1:0-6912 GCA_003223695.1 Acidobacteriota bacterium | reverse complement strand
AGCGGCGCGTCGACTTCGTCGAGAATGCAGAATGGACTCGGTTTGTAGCGAAAGATCGCGAAGAGCAATGCCAGCGCGGTGAGGGCGCGTTCGCCGCCGGAAAGCAGCGCGATCGACTGATTCTTTTTTCCCGGCGGTTGGGCGATCAGCTCGATGCCGCTCTCGAGGATGTCTTCTTCATCGAGGAGCTGCATTCTTGCCGCTCCGCCACCGAAGAGCGACGCAAAGATCTCGCCGAAAGACTGATTGACGGCGGCGAAGGCGTCACGGAATATCTCGCGTGAGGTGATATTGATTTTGCGAATCGTGCCGCGCAGCGATTCGATCGCCTGCACGAGGTCGTCGCGCTGCGTGCGCAGGAATGACTCGCGCTGCTCGAGCTCCTGGTGTTCGTCGATTGCCAGCACGTTCACCGGTCCGATGCGCTCTAGGTGCTCGGTTAGGCGCGCGACTTCTGCTTCCAGCCCTGCGCGCGCCTCGTCGTCGGCAGGCGGATCGATGTCAGCCAGCGCGTCGACGCCGGCGTGCAGATCGAGCGCAATCTGTTCGCGCAGGAGATCGAAAGCGGCATTCGCGCGGTCGCGGCGCCGCTCGGCTTCGAAAAGCGAGTCCTTGGACGTGTTCCACAATTCACGCGATGCGACCGCGCGCCCTTCCAATTGCTGCACGCGCGATTCGAGGTCGGCAACTTCCGCCTCGAGAGCGATGCGCAGCTCGCCCAGCTGATGCAAACGCGCGATGGCGGTGTCGAGTTGCTGCCGCGCGTCTTCGGACGCCACTTCGGTCTCCCGATATTTTCGCTGCAGCAACTCGATTTCCTGCTGCAGTTGTGTGGCTCGCGCACCGAGGGAGATTACGATTCGCGAGAGATTTTCGTGTTCACGCTGCGCCGCGTTCACCGCGCCGCTCGCCGCTTCGACATCGACGCGAGCGTGAGAGGCGACGTCGGTTACATGCTCGAACTCCGCGCGTGCGGTTGCCAGTTGGGTTTCGTGAGTGCGGATCTGTTCATGCGTTTCCTGCTCGCGCCGCTCGAGCGTTTGCAGCTCCGCAACCGCAGAATTGCGCCGGGTGACGAGCTGCGCTTTTTCTTCGGCGTAAAGAGTCTGCTCTTCCGACGTCACGGCGAGCTCGCGTTCGAAGCGGTCGAGCTCCAGCAAAGCGCGATCGCGATTGGATCGCTGGTCGCGCAGTTGCGATTCCGCCTCGCGCGCCCGCTCCTCCGCGAGGATCCGCGCATCGTCCGCCGCGCGCAGCTCCTCTTCGAGCGATTGCAACTCCGCAGCTAAGCGTGTCGCGCGCGTTTCTTCAGTTCCGAGCAGTGCCTGCATGTCGGCGAGTTGCCGCTTGAGTGAGAACACGCCCGGCGTCGCCCCCTCGGTTTTTCCCCCGATGAGCAGCGGTCCGCGGACGATGTCGCCGTCGAGCGTGACGAACGTCGCGTTAGGCCGCTCCTTGGCTCGGTCGATGGCCTGCTGAAGATCGCCGACGATGTACGCTTCCGGAATGGCGCGACGCACGGCATCGGCGACATCGCCTTCGCCGATGACGGCGTAGATTGCGTCGCCACGTAGCGCCGGCTCTCCAGCCGGCGCAAACCGGCTAAGAGCCGGTTCTACGTTGATGAACGCCGCCCGTCCCGCGCCGCGCGAGCGCAAACGTTTGATCGCCTCGAATGCCGTCGACGCGTCGTCGACGACCGTCGCTTTCGACACTTCGCGCAACAGAGTGTCGAGCGCCGCTTCGAATCCTTCTGCTGCGCGAACTGATTCGGCCGCCGAAGCGGCATTCGGGATCAGCTCGAGAATTGCGCGGCGGACATCCTCATCCTGCGCTTCGAGCGATGCCAGAAGGGTCCGCAGCGAATCGATTTTGTACGTGATCTGCGAAACGCGATCGCGCGCACTGGCGAGCGACTCGCGCATCGAATCGCGGCGCGCGGTCAACTCGTCGCGATGAGCGGAAGCATCGCGCGCGGCGTGCTGCGCGGCAACGAGCGCCGCTTCGGCGTTGCGAAGTGCTGCATCCCATTCGCTCATGGTCATGCGCGCCCCGTCGCGACTCTCGGTCGCTTTGCGAGCGGCGTCAGTCAACTTTCCGAGGTAGAACTCGCATTTTTCGACGGCCACCTCGATCTGATGCACCTGATTTCGCGCCTCGGCCAGTCTGGCGATCGTCCGCATCAGCGTCTCGCGCGCATCGGCCAGCGCTTTCTCGTGACCGCGGACCTCGTCCGATTTCTCCGAGCGTTCGCGTTCGAGCTGATCCGCGATTTCGCGCAGCCGATTGCGCTCTGCTCGCGCGCTCTCGAGCGCAGATGTTTTCTGATCGAGCTGGAGCTGCTGATCCCCCGCTTCGATTTCGATCTCCGCAAACTGTGCGCGCGCGACGTCGATGCGTCCGCGCAGATCGCCCAGAGTCGATTCCGATTGCCGCAGGAATGAACGAAGCCGTTCGACATCGCCGGTGACCGAGGCGATTTCTTCGCGGACCGACGATGCTCGCGACGACTGCGTGGTAAGCAGCGTGCGATTTTCTGCGAGCGCCGCCTCATCCGTTGCCAGTTGCGCGGCGAGCTCACTCTCAACCGCCTGCGCGGCAGCGACGGCATCATTCGATGCGCGCTGTTCCGCCTGCGCGGCGACGATGCGTCCTTTGTACAGCCCGCGCTTCGCGGTGGAGAGCTCCTCCGAAACTTCCTTGTGACGCCGCGCTTTTCCGGCCTGCCGTTTCAGTGAATTCAAGTTGCGCGTCACTTCGGCGAGCGTGTCGTCAATGCGCAACAGATTCGCCTGCGTTTCGTCGAGCTTCAGCTCCGCCGCGCGGCGCTTCGTCTTGTACTTCGTGATGCCCGCCGCCTCTTCGATCAGCCGGCGGCGATCCTGCGGTTTGTTGGACAGGATCAGATCGATTTTTCCCTGCTCCATGACCGAGTAGTTGCGGATGCCCAGGCCGGTGTCCATCAGGATGTCGGAGATGTCCTTCATCCGAACGCGTTTTCCGTTGAGTCGAAATTCCGACTCGCCGGTGCGGAACACGCGCCGGTGCAGCGTGATCGTTCCGTCATCTGAGACCGGATGCCCGTTGTCCGTCTTCAGCGTCAGCGTCACTTCGCCCATCGACAGCGGACGGCGCCGCGCCGATCCCTGGAAAATTACATCGTCCATCGTCTCGCCGCGAATGTGCGAAGCCCGGTTTTCGCCGAGGACCCAGATGATCGCGTCGCAGATGTTCGATTTTCCGCAGCCGTTGGGACCAACCACTGCGGTCAGGGCGGCAGGAAAACTGAGTTGTGCGGGATCGTAAAAGGATTTGAAGCCGTTGATTTCGAGCTTTTCAAGTCTCAGCATCGAGCCGCTCCGAGGGTAACACGGCACTCAACAAAAAATCGCGTTGACACATGCCCGGAGCACATGTTCCAGTGCGAGGACTGAGGACCGAGGACTGAGACAAATGCGAAGCGGAGCGAACGCGCTCGAAATGGCGGTGGGCCACTCAGTCCTCAGTCCTGAGTAGGTGCCGAGTGCCGAGTGCCGAAGCGATCGATCGTTTTCTCCGCAAAGAAATTGACGTTGGCAGCTTCGCTTCAGCCGTGTACGCGGTGGGCAATTCGCGCGGAATCACGACCGAAGGCGCGCTCGGAAATGCTGTCGCCGTGCCGCTGCGCATCCCGGCGACGCTCGACACGATCTACGACTGCGCATCGCTGACCAAGCCGCTCGTCACCACTGCGCTGATCCTGCACTCAATAAAAAATATAGATGATCAATACTACGGTTTTACATATCGCGAGCTGCTCGCGCACACATCCGGACTGCGCGCATGGCTTCCGCTGTACGCCTTCGAGACTGACTACCTGCAGACGATTTTGAAAGAGGGGCCGGAGTACGAGCGCGGAAAAAAAGTGGTCTACTCTGATTTGAATTTCATCCTGCTCTGGTACGCGCTGAATCAGCGACTATCAATACCTTTGCGAATGGACGATGCGATGTTCAATCCGCTCGCGTCGCTGCGACCGCGAATCGCAGCGACCGAGTGGGGACAGCGCCACGAGGCGAAGATGGCCAATCGCCCGCTGGCGCGCGAGGGATTGATCTGGGGCGAAACGCACGACGGCAACTCGTTTTTCGCCGGCGGCACGGCCGGAAATGCGGGATTGTTCGCGACCGCGCGTGCAGTTTTTCGATTGGCGCAGGCGTGGGTGAACGCGGAGATCCTGCCGCGGGCGATTGTGAATGAAGCGACACGCAATCACACGAAAGGCCTCGACGACGCCCGCGGCCTCGGCTGGCAACTGCCGACGGGCAGCGAGGCGACGAGCATGCTCTCGCCGCGCGCATTCGGCCACACAGGGTTCACAGGCACATCGCTGTGGGTCGATCCCGATGGCGATCGCATCATGGTGCTGTTGACTAATCGCGTGCATCCGTGCGCGGCGCCGATCAACATGCAGCGCATTCGCGGCGAATTTCACCGACTGGCGCTGCGAACGTAGAGCCGCCTCTCAGGCGGCTCGCGCCGGCTAAGAGCCGGCGCTACGTTGCGCCCACACGCTTGCCGGCGCCCACGACTCCGCTTTGTTCCGCAGCATCTCGGCGTGATCGCGATCGCCTGCTGCCTCCGACAGCTCGGCGTACATGAACAGCGTCTCGGCGAGCAGCGGATCGGGATCGGTGTAATCGTCGCGGAAGCGCGTCTCGAGCAGTTCGACGTTGTCGCGAAAGACGCGCAACGCGTCGTCGCGCTTGCCGGCGCGCATAAGAATGTAAGCGAGGTCGAGGGCCTGGAACTCCTGAATTTGCGGATGAAGGGCGATCTGCTCCTCCATCATCCGTTGCGCTTCGAGGAGATCTCGTTCGAGATGGGCGAGCGAAAGGGCGATGCCTTCGCGCGCGGCGGGATCATCCGATTGGCGGTATGCGTCGATGGCCTCTTCGAACCGGCCTAACAACTTCAGCGCTTCCGCGCGATGGATCCAATCGTTTCCGGCAGCGGCGACAGCTTCCGAGTACCGCCCCTGCTGAATGAGCTGCTGCACGTTCGTCAACGGTTTCTGAGCGAACATGTACAGCAACAGGCCGACGACCGTGGCGACAAGGACGACTGCGATCGCGATCGTCACTGGCTCGTTGTCGTTTGTTGCGCCTGTTGCGGAGCGACGGCGCCCGGCTCGACGATGTACGTACGCATCGTCTTCGCATTGCCGTCGTACTGGAACTGCAGCTCGGGCATTGGCAGCCGCTGCGTTTCGTCCGACTGATTACCGAGGTCAGCGACGTCGGTGAGGGGCACGGCCGGCGAGTCGGACACCGCAGTGGCATTGCGGCGTATCACAAACTGGTGAAATGACGCCAAAAGAGCGACTAGAAGGACGACTGCGAGCGCGATGACCACTCCCTGCCGCTGACGCGCGAATTCCATCACCCCCTCGGTCGCGGTGACGCGCCGCGGATGAAAGACCTCCTGCAGAATCGCCTGCGTGTCGATGACTTTCTGACCCGTGTGCGGATCGGCTCCGCAGTAGGGACACAGACGGGCTGCGTCATCGATCTCGTGATGACAGGCGGCGCACAACACCTTACTCATTCGCACGGAACGTTATATCGACGGAAACGCGCGCTGTCACGGGCACGCCATTCTCGGTTGCCGGTTTGAATCGCCAGTTTTGCACGGAGGAGATCAGTCTCGGCATGTCGGGAACGGGCTCGCTGACGTCGATGTCCGTCACGTGGCCATCGGGATCAACTGTCAGATTCAATCGCGCGGTGATGTCGTGATCGACCGCGATATGCGGAAGCGGTTTGTATTCGAGATATGCCGACGTTCGCGCAGGTGTTGAAGGCGGAGGACCCTCGAGCATTTGTGGCGGCGCGGTGTCGCTCTCGTTCGCTGCCACTCGCGGCTTCGCTGCCTCGGCACGTTGCGTCGGCTGATACGCACTCCCGGTCAATGTTCTCGGATCGATCATCGCGCTCTTCTGCTTTTCGGCGGCTTCGCGCATCGCCTTCGCCCGCGCGGCCGCGGCTGCGTACTGATCGGCCGGCAACGCGGTCGCATCGTTCGGCTGCTGACCTGGCGCTTGCGCTGGCGCGGTCGTAATCGGCTGCTCGATCGGCGCTATGCCATCCGATCCGGTCACAGGAACGAGAGTGACGTTGCTCCGAAGTGGCTTCGTGGTCAGGAGCGGCGCGCTCGATGTCGGAGCGTTCTTCGTCTGCGCGGCTTTCACTTCACTCGGTTCGAAGCCATGAATCAACATACCGACGACGAACGCGATGATCACCAGCGCGGCGAATGCTCCGCCAGCGAGCAGTCGTCCCCGCCATGGATTCTGCGGCGGCGGCACATACACCGGGGCAACACTCGTCTCCTCGGGCGGGACCGGTTGCGTCTGGTCCCAGTTGCAGAACGGGCAGATTCTTGCGTGCTCGTCAATCGAGCGTTCGCATCGGATACACGGTTTACGATTACTCATCTTCTTCGAGTCGCTGCAACCGGCGTACCGCGTCAGACCAGACGTAGACTCCTCCCGGGCCGACGCTAAATGCCTCTGGCGCAATTGATTTAGCGATTGCTTTCTTCGAGTCGTAGAGTGTCCCGGTGCTCGAATCGAAGGCGTAAATTCGCGACCCTCGCGCGATCACGCGATCGATGCCGGTGGGAAAGTCGCGATTGCCCGGCGAGAGGCCGAGGCCGAGAAGGCCGCGGAGGAATCCCTGGGCAAAGGCCTGCGCGAACGACTGCTGCCGTTCGATCATCCACACGCGCTTCGCGGACGGATCGGCAATCGCGAGCATGTGCGACGAAAATGCAAGATCGACCGGCACCGCCCCAACGGTGATTTCGCCCGCCGTCTTCATCGTCGCGATCGAAACCGTGGAGATCTTTGCCGCACGCGGATAAACGAGATAC
>QHVY01000129.1 GCA_003223695.1 Acidobacteriota bacterium | reverse complement strand
TCGTCGGCCGCCGGTTCGATTTTCGAGGCTACGCTGCCGATCTAGTCACTACTTCGGCGGCTTCTTCTCTTTTGCTTCCTGCTTCTTTTCTGCGGCCTCTTTTGCAGCACTCTCTTCATGAACGTCGACGACTTTGCCGTTGATCGCATCGACGTTCACTTCCGTCACACCGCCCTTGCCTGTCTTGATGTCGAACGAGTAAATCAGCTTTCCGTTCTCACGCTCGAGCTCGGAGCTGGCGATCTTGCCGTTCGGAACTTTCTTCAGCGCGATCGACCGGGCCTTCTTCATCGAGATCTTGGCTTCCTTCTGCAGATCGGCCTGTGTCTCTTTTGCCGCAAACGACGGCGTAGCGAGCATCATCGCCGTGAGACCAACAACTGCAAGCAACGACTTTCTCATCAAATCCTCCTTCACCGAACAGCAGAAAGCAGATGCTGCGCCAAAGTGCCGATCACCGAATCCGGCGAACGAGCGTGAACGGACCGCCGCGCACATAGCCCTTTCGATCGTAGAAGGTGATCGTCAGGACTGCCAGGTTGATGTCGATCACAGCAAAGCCGAGAAACGGGCTCAACGAGCCCGGAAACAATGTAGCGGGCTCAGTTGCCGAGCGAGTGCGCATCACGTCCAGACCCGAGCCCGCTCCGCTGATCAAAAACCAGGGGCGTACGCGCGCATCACGATCGCCGATGAGCTCCAGATCGTGATCGTGACCGCAGATGTAAAGATCAGCGCCGTTGCTGCGCGACTGCAGAAGAGGCAAGAGTGCTCGCATGTTCGAGCGCAACGAATCTTTCGTGCGGCCGTGAACACCCGAGGAGTAGATCGTGTGGTGGCCGACGACGATGCGCCACGTTCCAATCGATTTTTCCAGCTGCTGCCGGAGAAACTCGATATTTTCCGCTCCGGTCGCGCTACCGCGAAAAGGCTGCGTGAAGCCGCTGGCGATGGGCTGCGTATCAATCATGATGATATCCACGAGCGGCGATTGCAGGGCGTAGCTGCGTGCCGGAAATTGCCACGCGGGAAAACGATCGCCTTCTTCCAGCTCCGCCTCAGGATCGGTCGGACCACAAGTGATCACCTCATTGTTGTGCTCTTGCGGATCGCCGTAATCGTGATTGCCCAGAATGGCGTAGATCGGAACCTGTAGCTGACCGAAGTGCTGCGTGATCTTCGTCCATTGCGGGTCATCCAATCCGCTGATGCCGCATGGATAGAAGTTGTCGCCGACGAGAAGGATCGCGTCGATCGGATTCTGCTGATGGACGCGAAGCATGCCGGCGCGAAGTGCCGAGTGCGTCGCGCCGGCATCGCCGATGATCAGCAGTCGAAGATGATTCTCGTGAACCGGCAGGTCTTCCGTGGCAAAAAGCTTCGCCGCGAGAAGAAACACGATCGCCAGCACTTCGCCATCATCAACATCGAAGATGAACGCAAGATGAATGGAGTTGCACAGACCGCCGCGACGGGCGTAGCTTTGCGCGCCATGAGAAAAATCGCTCTCCTTGTCGCGCTCGCCTCGGCAACGCAACTCAGCGCTGCGTATCACGTCGCTCGTCACATTGCCATCGGTGGCACCGGCGGTTGGGACTACCCGACTGTAGATAGCGCCTCGCGCCGGCTTTTCCTGTCACACAGCGATCGCGTCGATGTCGTCGACATCGATCATCAGAAGATTGTCGGCTCGATCCCAAAAACCGACGGCGTTCATGGGATCGCGATCGCGTCCGATCTGCATCGCGGTTTCATCAGCAACGGACGCCCGAGCACGATGACGATTTTCGATCTCGACAAACTGTCGACGATCGCGGAGGTCAAAACGTCCGGAGAGGGCCCCGACGCGATCCTTTACGATCCGGCCACCAAACACGTTTTTACCTTCAACGGCCGCGGGCATAACGCGAGTGTGTTCGACGGCGAAGGAAAAGTCGTGGGAACCATTGCACTCGACGGCAAGCCGGAATTCGGCGTCACCGATCGCGCAGGGCACGTTTTCGTGAACATCGAAGACAAGAGTGAGCTGGCGGACATCGATGCGAAAACGCTGACGGTTGCGCACGTGTGGCCTCTCGCGCCGTGCGAAGAGCCGAGCGGATTGGCAATCGATCGCGCACATCATCGGCTCTTCAGCGTCTGCGGCAACCAAAAGATGGTCGTCACCGACAGTCAGAGCGGAAAAGTGATCGCGTCAGTGGAGATTGGCAAAGGCGTCGATGGCGCTGCGTTCGATGACGACAAACAGCTCGCGTTCAGCTCGAATGGCGCCGATGGCACGTTGACTGTGGTTCGGGAGGTCTCACCGAACGAGTTCAGCGTCGTCGAAAACGTTCCGACCGCGCGTGGCGCGCGCACGATCGCCCTCGACGAGAAAACGCACGACATTTTCCTGCCGACCGCGAAGTTCGGCCCGCCCCCCGCCCCCACACCCGACCGCCCCCGCCCGCGGCCGACGATCCTTCCCGATTCGTTCGAGGTGATCGAAGTGGCGCCGTAAATCGTTGGCCGTCAACGTAGAGCCGACTCTCAGTCGGCTCAGCGCCGGCTAAGAGCCGGCGCTACGTTCGGCCAACGGCAAGCGAAGCGTACGGCCAACGGCGTGCGATCAAACGCTGTACGCCCACGGTTGCGGGATCGCCAGAAACATCAACGCCGAGCCAAGGAGAGCCATGTTCTTTGTGAAATTCACCATCTCGGCCATCTTTTGCATCGGGTCCTGCACCGCCCAGAAATTGTGCATCATCGGAGAGACGCCGATGAGGAACAACACCACTGCGGCGATTCCGATCACAGGCTGATATCCGAGCAAGAGCGAGAGACCGCCGATCACCAAAAGCGCGCCGCTGCCCGGAACCGCGAGTTTGGGCAGGGGCACTCCTTTTGATCCGGCGTATCCGGCCATCATGTTCAGATGCGTGAAGTGCCGAATTCCGCTGTTGATGTAGTAGAGGCCAACGATGATTCTTCCGATCAAAAACGCAACGGCCATACAAACTCCTAGCGATTGACAGTCGACATATCTGGGTAACGTGCGCCGGCCGCGAGTCCTCGCGGAAGCGCCTCGTCGATGCGCTGCAGATCGCGTTCCGAGAGCTGTACGTCGAGCGCCTTAACATTTTCTTCGAGATGTGAGCGCCGTTTGCTGCCGGGAATCGGCACGATGTCGCGTCCCTGCGCGAGCACCCAGGCCAGCGCGAGCTGCGAGGGGGTCACGCGCTTCTCGGCGGCGATCTCCTCCACGCGCGCAACGAGATCGAGATTCTTCTGAAAGTTCTCAGGTTGAAATCGTGGATTGCGGCGGCGCCAATCGTCGGCATCGAGATCGTCGATCGATTTGATTTTCCCGGAGAGAAATCCGCGGCCGAGCGGGCTGTAAGCGACGAATCCGATTCCGAGCTCGCGCACCGTTGGCAGGATCTCGTCCTCCGGATCGCGGGTCCAGAGCGAATACTCCGTCTGTAGCGCTGTGATGGGGTGCACTTTGTGTGCGCGACGAATCGTCGCCGGCGCCGCTTCGGACATGCCGAGGTAACGCACTTTTCCCTGGCGGACGAGGTCAGCCATCGCGCCGATCGTCTCTTCGATCGGAACGGTAGTGTCCACTCGATGCTGATAGTAAAGATCGATGTAATCGACGCCGAGTCGTTGCAGCGAGCCGTCGCAGGCCTGCCGGACGTAATCCGCCCTGCCGTTGATGCCCACCCACGAGCCATCTTCGCGCCGCTGATTACCGAATTTTGTCGCGATGACCACGCGATCGCGCCGGTCGCGCACTGCCCGTCCGACAAGCTTCTCGTTTGTGAATGGCCCGTACGCGTCGGCTGTATCGAGAAAATTGATGCCTAACTCGAGCGCGCGGTGAATCGTGGCGATCGCCTCGCTCTCATCTCTCGATCCATAGAACTCCGACATCCCCATGCATCCCAGGCCGACCGCCGATACCTGGAGACCCTGCCTTCCGAGTTTTCTCCGTTCCATGTCCTTCCATCCTTCTGCAAACAAAGCGTTTGCCGCCATGCCAAAGTGATTCGGCGTACAATCGGGCGAACTCAGTCCAAATCCGCCGATGCCCTCCGTTGAAGCCATCAAGGATTTCGTCCTACAGATCGAAAAGACGCTGGCTGCCCGACGTCTATATCACTCGGGAAACGCAGCGTACATCGAGGCTGCCCAACGCTTGCTCGAAAAATGCCGAGCCGCCGCCGGGCAGGAGGGATTTGCTGTCACCGTAATGTCGACGGACCTTTTTGTTGACAAAGTTTCCATCCTCAGCCGTCCGAAACACGACGATTCGTTCTTCTTTCCGCTGTTTCGCGATGGTCTGCGCGAATTGACGTTTCTTCCTGAGGTCACGGCGGCGGACCTCGACGGGCTCCTCAGCGTCATGGAAACCAAAGAACGCGACCTCGGCGCGACCGATGACATCGTCAACCAACTGTGGCGTCGCGACCTGAGCACGATCATTCACAAAGCGATCGACGGCATCGGCGACTCGGAGGAAGACGGCGAGCCGGGCAACGAACTGCACGGACTCGTCGCCGATCTGTCGGGGATGATCAAGAACCCCGCGCCGCCAACGACGGGGCAGAAATACGCGTTTGTCATGGACGCAGACGTTCGCGTGGCGCAGCAGGACTTTCACTATGACTCGACCACTCTGCGCCGGACGTTCGAGGAGAATCCGTCGGTTTTGCGACTCGCCGAGGATGAGGCGCAACAGATTCGCACGGAGCTCGGTCAGAATCGCGACCAGGTCCTCGTAGAGCGATTCATCGAAATTCTTCTCGTGACCGTCCGCTCGCCTCTGAAATCCGTGGACGCGGCCGTGTTAACTCCGATGTTTCAGCAACTGGCTGAGGGCTATTGGAGCGCTCGCGACTACACGCGCGTCGCCGCGATCCTGACTCACGTTCACGCTGCGGCAACCGAAGCGGCGATTCCTGAATACCGGGCCGCGCTCGCGGACGTCGTTCGCAGATTTCTGAGCGTCGAGCGCCTCAACATTCTTTTTCTCGATTTTGTCGGCGGTGCACTCCCGCCGCAACTCGCTACGCGCATCTGGGATCTCGTGCCTGATGAAGTCATCTGGCCGATTCTTCTCGATTCGTGGTCGCGACTGCCTGACGGCGATACGAGAAACATGGTGCTTTCCGCGCTGCGACGGCGGCTGGCGAAAAATACCGAGCTGCTGCGGCAGTCGTTGACGTCTCCGGAACCAGGTCGCGTCCGTGCCGCGCTGGCGCTGCTCGACGACAAAATCGAGCGGCTTTTCGCGAACGATCTCATCCAGCTCACTTCGCATCCCGAAGAATCGATTCGATTGAAAGGTCTCGCCGCAGCGACGCGACTCGGCGGCCAGGCCGCGCTGGAGGCCCTTTGGAAAGCGATGGAGAACGATCCATCAAAATCAGTCCGTCTGTACGCGTTTCGCGCGATGTCGTCTGTCAAATGGCCCGATCTCGCATCGCGTCTCGAATCGCTGGTTACGGAGCCGCATTTCGCCGAGCGCCCACTTTGGGAACGCGAAAAATACGTCCGCCTCCTCGGCCAGATTGGCGGTGAAGAAGTGGTGCCGCTGTTCGAATCGTGGATGCCAACAAAGCGGTGGATGTGGCAAACGAAAGACCTCGAGACGCTCGAGCTCGCGCTCCGCGGCCTCGGCTCGACCGGAGCGGACGGTTACGCGCGCGTACAGCAGATGGCCAAAGCCGGCGGCAAACCGGCCGAGGTGGCGCGAAAAGTCCTGGAGACGTTGACGCGCGGCGAGGCGAGCGACGCCGCGATGAGTCGTCGGATGCCGACGATCAGCAACATTCCTCTTCCTGACAAGCAATGAGCGACGAAAGCAAGTCTTTCTCGATTGACGGACTCTCGCTTCGCCTCGGTGCCGAGGAGGCGGGCCAGAACGCCGGCAACGTCGTGATGCAGACATGGTTTCAACTCTTTCGCACGGCGCAGATCCACGCCGTCGACAATCAAGCGCTGCAGCGACCGATCGCGGCAATGGTCGATCTGACCAACACGATGGTGCCGAAGGAGGGACGGGTCGCTCTGCAGGCAAAAGACAAAGCGCTGTTCGTCAATGGCAGCAAACTGCGGCTGTCCAGCGATGAATACGAGCTCGCCCGCGACGTCTTCACTTTCTTCGAGGAGCGTGGCATCGGCGGATTTGCCATCGAGGCTCCGATGCGTTCGCAAGCTTCTTTCGGCACTCGTTTACACGCCCGAACGCAAATACGACAAACTCGAGGCGGCCGTCAAAGCGGCAAATATTCCGTTCCGGCTGAACAAGCCGCTCGGCAGTGGGAAAAAAAGCCGCGCCGACATGAATTTGGAGCGCCGCGCTTACACGTTTTTCACGTATTCGAAGCTCGTCGTGCTGTATCGCAATCTGATTTCCCAACAGAAGGTGATCGCGTCCGAACGCGCGTTCCTGCTGAAGAAAATTGCGATAACGATTCAAGCGCTCGTCGACATCTGCTTCGAAGACGATCACACGTTTCTCGGTGTGTCGGCGGTGAAGAGCGGTGAGGCCTATGCGGTGCATCACGCGGCGAATGTGGCGATCCTGGCGATCGCGCTCGGCGAAAAGCTCGGATTCTCAAAAGTGGAGTTGGCAGACATCGGCATGGGCGCCGTATTTCACGACGTCGGCCTGCGCGATTGTCCGGCCGACATTCTGATGAGACCCGATCCGCTCGATCCGAAGGACCGCACGCTCATCGAGCAGCATCCGATGAAGTCCGTCGAATTCCTTTTGAATCAAAGAAGCTTCAGTAAGTCGACTCTGTCGCAAATCGTGGTGGCGTTCGAACACCATCGAAACTATGACGGCTCCGGTTATCCATTCGGCAGCCGCAGGCCCGATATTTTTTCGCGCATCGTCACGATTGCCGATGTCTACGACGCGATGACGACGCAGCGGCCGTGGCGCAACGCGTTCATGCCCGACGAGACACTCGGCAAAATGAGCCGCGATGCCGGCCGGCATTTCGATCCAGCGCTGATGAAAGTCTTCGTGAACACGCTCGGCCTCTTTCCCGTCGGTACGCTCATCCGAATCGACAGCGGCGATCTCGGTGTCGTCATTTATGGCGGCGGCGAGGGCGAGCGCCTGAGCCGGCCGACTCCGGCAGGAGCGTATCGTTGGTCCATCGTGATGACCGAAGATCCGAGAAAATTCGGAATTCAGCCGTCGGGCATCATCGCGGCAGCGGCAGGAGTCGAACAGTAGGTGCCTGATCGTCGCGATCGCCTCGGCGGCATGACCGGAATGCCGGCGGCCCCCGCCGCACCGACGGAGCGGATCGATCCGACTGTCGCTGTGCCGCGTCCGGTGCGCCGGCAAGCGCTGCTCTATGCGCCGCCGCCCGCCACGCCCGCCCCGTACATCACGCTGTTCGAAGTCGAAGGCTTCGACGTCCTCGTTGCCAATAGTCCCGAGAGCGCAGCGGTGCTCCTCGCGAACTCGTCGCCCACGCTGATCGTTGCGCTCGTTCCCGTTCTCGGCGATGAGCTCCGCGACCTTTTTCGCAAACACGCTCCGAACTCCGAGGTAAGGGCGTTTCCCGGATTTCTGCCAGTGCTCGAAGATGCCGTTGTCCGGCCACACGACGCGTTCGAATTCGCGATTCGCTCGATTGTTGCCACTGCCGGCGTTCTCTCCGCGGTGCGAAAGACGCCGCGCGAACGCACGGTTCGCATTCTTCAACTGACAGAGAAAGCGGCAGCGGCGCTGCATTTCACTTCTGCCGACGCGGCCGCAGGGCGAGTCATTGCCGCTCTATACGATGTCCCTCACGCGCTTTCCAACGCAGGAACGACGAAGACAGAGCAGCAAAATGCCGAAACGCGCCGCAACGAACGCGGTGTGCATCGGGCGATGCTGACCGAATTCATCGCTGCTCTTGCCGCGCCGTTTCCGATCGTGATGACCTCTCCGCCGGGCGATCCGGCGCAGCGAACGCCGACGCCGGTCGAGGTCGTCGAAGCCGCGGCTACGTACGCCATCATGGTGGAAGCGCGAGTCGAGCAGCCGGATCTCGCGATGCGAAAGCTCGCTCTCTCTGGTGATGTCCATCCTGTCGCAGCCGAGGCTGTTCTCAGCGCGGCGATGAAAGGACACGCCGCGAATCGCGGGCGCATTCTCGTGGTCGACAGTGATGCTGGCGCGCGCAACCTGCTCGCGCTGCGGCTGGCGAACGAGGGCTACAGCACCGATGTCGCCGCCGACGGACGCACGGCGCTGGAGAGCATCCGCCGCGATCCGCCTGCGCTGATCATTTCCGAAACCGTACTGCCCGGCATGGACGGTTTCTCACTTCTCGACACGCTTCGCCGCGAAGGACGGCACATCCCGCTCGTCTTTCTTTCCGCGCGCAACGACGCCTTGTCCATGAACAAAGGTCTTCTGCTGGGCGCCGCCGATTTTCTGCCGAAGCCGATCAACACCGAAGTGCTGTTGGTGAAATTGCAGAAAGTGATGGGAGAGAAATTCGCCGCCGCCGACGCCTCGGCGCGTCTCACGCTTTCCGATGTGACGCGTGGCGGTCAGGAAGAAACGACAGTTACGTACAACCAGCTTGCGCCCGGTGTGTCGATCCTCAGCCGTTTCAAACTCGAGAAAGATCTCGGCGAAGGCGGCATGGGCAAGGTTTTTAAAGCTCGCGACGAACGGCTCGAGGAAGACGTCGTCCTCAAGGTGATGAAGGACAGCCTCACCGGCGATGCGAAAACGCTCGAGCATTTCAAGCGCGAGATTCGTCTGGCGCGAAAAATCTCGCATCCGGCGGTGGTGCGAATCTTCGATTTCTTCGAAGTCGGCAGCCTGAAGTTCGTCACGATGGAATTCCTGCAGGGAACCGACCTCGCGCACGAGATCGTCCGGCGCGGCGCGTTTCCAACGCCGGTTGCGCTGCGCATCGGCGCTGAATTTTTCGAAGGGCTCGCCGCCGCGCACGATCTCAATGTCGTGCACCGCGATGTCAAGCCGCACAATGTTTATCTCCTCGCCGGCGGCCACGTGAAGATTCTCGACTTCGGCATCGCTCAAGGTCTCGATCCGCAACGGCCCGATCACACGATGACGCAGACCGTCATCGGCACTCCCGACTACATGAGCCCCGAGCAGCTTCTGGGACAGAAAGTCGATGCGCGCACCGATATTTATTCGGCCGGAGTGATGTTGTACGAGCTGCTGACGGGAGCATTGCCATTTGAAGGGAAGGACTCAACGGAGCGAATCACAGCTCGACTCGACCGTGCACCCGACGCGCCGTCGAAACGGGCGCCACGAATTTCACACGAAGTCGACGGTTTCATCCTTCGCCTTCTCGCGCGCAACCGCGATGAGCGCTGGCCCGACGCGCGAAGCGCCGCGACGGAGCTGCGCAATCTGATCAAAACAATCCGGTAGAATTCCGGCGGGTAGCTTTTGGCGAGTGGCGGGTGGCCCGACCCGCTATCCGCTACGCGCCAAAAGCCATCTATGCTCCCGACAATTCTGGCGGCCGTGATTCTCACGAACGGAAAAATCTGGACCGGTAACCCGCAGCATCCGTGGGCCGAAGCGGTAGAGATCGAGGGCAACCGGATTGTGGCGGTCGGCTCCAGCGCCGAGGCCGGAAAGAACGGATCGGTGATCGATCTGAAGGGCCGGCTCGCCGTTCCAGGTTTCATCGACAATCACACGCACTTCATCGATGGTGGCTTCGAGCTGTCGCGCGTGCAGCTCCGTGATGCAGCAACGCCGCAGGAATTCGCGCGCCGCATCGGCGAGTACGCCAAAAAAATCGGACCGGGAAAGTGGATTGTCGGCGGGGAATGGGATCATACAATCTGGAACCCGCCCACCCTCCCGACCCGGCAGATGATCGACGCGGTCACGCCACAGAATCCCGTCTTTGTTTCGCGGCTTGACGGTCACATGGGGCTGGCGAATTCGCTCGCCCTGAAGATGGCGAACGTCACGCGCGAGACGCCCGACCCGCCCGGCGGCACGATCGTGCGCGACGTGAAGGGCGAACCGACCGGCATTCTCAAAGATGCGGCGACATCGTTCCTCGATCCCGTGATTCCGTCGGCGACGACGGATGAGCGTGTAGCTGCGGGACGCGCGGGCCTGGCGGAAGCCGCGCGATTTGGCGTCACCGCGTTCGTCGACATGTCGAGCGGTGAGGCGTACGAAGATTTTCGCGCGTACCAGCAGCTCGAAAAGAGCGGCGACCTCACAGCACGCGTTTATCTCTATACACCAATTTTGGAATATAAGCGTCTGGTCGCAGCGTCGGTCGAGAAAGCGTTCGGCGGCGATCGCCTGCGCATCGGCGGCCTCAAAGGATTCGCCGACGGATCGCTCGGGTCCTCCACCGCCGCATTCTTCGAGCCGTTTCTCGATGATCCGAAGAACCGCGGCCTAACAATGGCGGCGATGACCGACGGCCGGATGAAAAGTGCCGTCACCGACGGAAACGCGCACAACCTGCAGGTGGCCATTCACGCGATCGGCGATCGGGCCAACGATGAAGTGCTGAAAATTTACGAATCGATTCCCAACGAGCGTGAGCGGCGATTTCGCATCGAGCACGCGCAGCATCTCAATCCCGATCTGATCAAACGCTTCGCAGCCGACCGCGTTGTCGCATCGATGCAGCCGT
Organism: Acidobacteriota bacterium; assembly: GCA_003223695.1. Lineage (GTDB taxonomy): Bacteria > Acidobacteriota > Thermoanaerobaculia > Gp7-AA8 > Gp7-AA8 > Gp7-AA10. The sequence continues at coordinate 4,213 of QHVY01000129.1, read as the reverse complement.
ACCACGCAATCGATGACGGGCGGTGGGCGGAGGCGAAGATCGGTCACGAGCGCGCGCGCTGGACGTATGCGTTTCGGTCATTGCTCGACGCCGGCGCAATCGTCACATTCGGCTCCGACTGGACCGTCGCGCCGCTCAACCCAATCCTTGGCATCTACGCGGCGGTGACGCGCCGGACGCTGGACGGAAAAAATCCGAACGGTTGGATTCCCGAGCAGAAAATTACCGTCGAAGAAGCGCTGCGCTGCTACACCGCGAACAACGCGTGGGCGATTTTCCGTGAGAACGATATCGGCAAGATTGCGCCAGGCATGCTAGCCGACATTGCCGTGCTCTCCGACGATCTCTTCGCGATTCCGCCCGAGAAGATCGAGAACGCGAGAGTCGATCTCACGATTTTTGATGGTCGGGTGATTTACGAACGAGCAGCGTCGCAGGGTGCAGCGAGCCGAAAGTAAGGATCGTCCAGAACATCGAGACGGCTGCCGAGTTGATCCGTCGAACGTCACAGCCGTTCTCGGTAAAAATCGCTGCGTATTGGCGAAAGTGACGAATGTCGTCGATGAGCGCCAATCCGCCCGGCTTCAGCACGCGGGCGATCTCGCGGATCGCGGCCGTGCGATCGCCGGCAGCGTAAAGATTGTGAATCGCGGCGCGCGAGATGACCACATCGAATGACGCGTTCGCGAACGGAAGTTTGCGCATATCCGCGGTCTCGATCTTGACGCGTTCGGCGACGTTTTCGCGCCGCGCGTTCTCCAGCGTCGCTTCAGGTTTGTTGCCGGAGAGATCTTCCGTCTGCCAGATGTCGACGCCGGTCGCCGTGCCCGTGGTCAAGCGCTTTGCTGCACCGATCAGAAGAAGTCCACGGCCGCAGCCGACGTCGAGAACCTGCTCGTCTCCGCGCCAGGAAATTTTCGAGAGGAGCTTCTCGCGTTCGCGAACCTTGCCGATCTTGCTGCTCCAGAGCATTCCGGCGCTGCTCGCAAAGAAAAAGATAGCCATGATGAGAAATCCCGTAGGCCCAAACCTAAGCGGCCCGATTCGTCCGGACCAAAATCCGAACGCGATTGAAAGCCACACGAGCAGAGCTGCGGTTCCCGCGATGAGCAGGTTCCGCAGAACATACGGAGCGTCGATTCCGTAGTCAGCCGGCGATGACGTCGAGCTCATTCAAGATCTCGGTGATGGAGTGAAATCGCAGCGACGAGGGATCGGCGATGAGACCATTGAGCGCAGGCGTCGCGAATCCTGCTGCAGTGAGCTGCTGACGTAGCGGCACCGCCTCCCGCTGCAGCTCTTCGGGCGGATGTGGCAGCGGCTCCGGCGGCGAACCCTCGGGGCGGTACGTTTGGCGATCGATCGCCGTGCGGCGCGCCTTCAGTTTTGTCTGAAATCCGCGGATGCTGTTGATGACAGCGACCGGCAACGACGTCGATTCTTTCAATCGCGCCACGTCGTCCTGCAGCAGCGTGACGATCGGTGCGATCCGCTCCGCATCTGCGGCGCTCAACTCACCGACCGCGCCGGCGACATCGTTCAGCGCGAAGTCGATGTCGTTGACCACAGCAGCGCTCAAATGTTGCTGCGCCGATTCGATCGCCTGAGACAAAACGGTGATCGTGAGCTGCATCTCATTGACGGATGCGGCAGCCGCCTTCAGTTGAAACAGCGCCGACTCGAGTAGCGTCAACTCCTCCGTCATTTTGGTTTTACGAGAGTGGCAAGTCCGCTGAGGATGTCGAGCGGGATCGGAAAAACGATCGTGGTGTTCTTCTCCACACCGATTTCCGTCAGCGTTTGCAGATACCGAAGCTGGATCGTGACCGGCTCGCTGGCGAGGATCTTGGCCGCATCAGCGAGGCGTTGCGAAGCGGCGAATTCGCCTTCCGCGTGAATGATCTTCGCGCGCTTCTCGCGATCCGCCTCCGCCTGCTTGGCCATGGCGCGCAGCATCGACTCAGGAAGATCGACCTGCTTCACTTCGACGTTGACGACCTTCACGCCCCACGGCTCCGTGTGCTGATCGAGGATGCTCTGCACGCGAGCATTCAGCGCGTCGCGGTGCGCGAGCAGCTCGTCGAGCTCGACCTCTCCGAGGACGGAGCGCAGCGTGGTCTGAGCAAACTGCGATGTTTGATAGCGGTAATCGACCACCTCGACCACCGCCCGCCGCGGCTCGATGACGCGCAGAAAGACGACGGCGTTCACCTTCAGCGTCACGTTGTCGCGCGTGATGATGTCTTGTGGCGGCACTTCGAACGCTTCCTGGCGCAGTGAGATGCGCACCATGCGGTCGATCGGCGCGAAGACGAGGAAAATGCCGGGCCCTTTCGCCTCCGGGAGAAGGCGGCCGAGGCGGAAGATGACGCCGCGTTCGTACTCGGGGAGGATCTTGATCGAGCTCAGCAGGTAAAGCGCGAGAAAGACGATGATGACAATCACGCCGACGTTCATGCGGCGGATTGTATCGGAAGGCTACTCCGTGGGCTCGACGATCACCTGAATCACCTGCACACCCCATCCGGCGGCGGCGCTTTCCATCGCCCTTTTTGCTGACGCACCGATCGCCTCCGCCCTTTCGGAGAACTCATCGGCATTCACTTCGCGACACTTGGTTTGAATCGATTGCGAGGCGAGCTGCATGATCTGATTCCGATAATCGACTGACGCGCCGATCGCGCGCACCGGATCGAGAACTCGAAACACGACCTCGCCGGCCACCCGTCGTGTCATTTCGTCTTGTGTAGTCACATCTTCTGCCGGGAGTTCCACTCGCTGCTCAGCCAATGAAACGCGTATGACGCGGTCGAGGGGGACCGTCACCATGAAAATGCCCGGCCCTTTCGGCTGCGGTAGCAGGCGTCCAAGACGAAAGATTACCGCGCGCTGATGCGGGGAAATGATTCGAATCGAAGTGAGTAGATAAGCAGCGGCGATCAGCAGAACGACGGCGATCCCGACGTTCACAGCCCGCTACTCCGCGGGCTCGACGATCAACTGCAGGCCGTCGATGCCGGCGACGCGGACGCGCGCGCCGGGCGGCACGGTGGTTTTCGCGACAGCGTTCCACAGTTCGCCGTGAACGAACACTTTGCCCGCCGGCTCCAGTTGCGTCCGAGCGATGCCTATTTCGCCGATCATGCCTTCGCGGCCAGTGGTCACGCGATTTCGCCGCGCCCGGAGCGCGAGCGTCATCAGAAAGACGGTAATTAAGCCGATCGGGACGCTGACGATCATCGCGGTCACGAGATGAACGCGCATCTCTGGAATCGGTCCATCAACCAGAAACAGCGCGCCGAAGGTCATGCAGATCACGCCACCGATGCCCAGGACGCCGTGAGTGGCGTACTTGGCCTCGAGGGCGAACAGCGCAAATGCGGCGATGAGCAGCGCGAGCGCGGCATAACGCGTCGGCAGCAGATTGAGCGCAAACAATGCGAGCAAAATCGAGATCACGCCCACGACGCCGGGGACCACCGCGCCGGGATGGTTCAGCTCCGCAAAAATTGCCAGCGCTCCGAGCGAGAAGAGCAGAAATGCGATGTTCGGATCCATCAACATCGACAGCAGCCGCTCCTTGAGTGACATATCGTAGGCGCGGATCGGCTGACCGATGAGGTGCAGCTTGATGACAGAGCCATCGTAGCGGCGAATTTGACGGCCATCAGCGGCGCGAAGCAGTGCGGTCAAGTTCGGCGCGATGATGTCGATCAACTTCTGCTGCAGCGCTTCATCTTCCGTGAACGACTTCGATTGCCGCACCGCACTCTCGGCAACAGCGACATTGCGTCCGCGGCGCACTGCGATTGTGCGCATGAACGCGGCCGCGTCGTTCTCCATCTTCGTCTTCATCACCTCGTCCATTTTTTCGCCGAGGATGACGGGGTGGGCGGCGCCGGTGTTGGTGCCGGGAGCCATCGCCGCGATATCTGCCGCCTCGAGGATGAAAAATCCGGCCGATGCGGCGCGGCTTCCGGCAGGCGCGACGTAGACGATGACCGGTACTGGCGACGTCATCATCTTTTCAACGATCGAGCGAGTGGAGTCGATCAGACCGCCGGGAGTGCTGAGATCGATGATGACAGCCGAATCATGAGCGCGCGCCGCATCGGCAAGCGCACGCCCGATGTACTCGTCACTGATCGGATGAATCATGTCGTTGACCCTGATCCGGAGAACGGAGCCGTTTGCGGTCAACGCGAAAAGGAGA
>QHVY01000128.1 GCA_003223695.1 Acidobacteriota bacterium | reverse complement strand
GCCACCAGGTTCACCCCCGCGACATCATCCGGCTCAACGGCGAAGGGCAAGTAGCTGATGAAGTAAATGTCGCTCGGTAGCGGCACGAGGTGATATCGATTCGCGGCCCAGGCGAAACCGAGTCCGAAGAAATTGCCGACGAGAGTGCCGCCGATTCCGATCAACAATCCGACGGCCAGGAAAATCGTGAGGATCGTTTTCTCGGTGGCGCCGAGGGTTCGGAGGATGCCGACGCCGGGGCGCTTTTCGAGGATGAGCATCGAGAGCGAGGAGATGAGATTGAGCGCGGCGACGAAAATGATCAGAGAGATCGTGGCGAACATCACCACTTTCTCCAGCCTCAGCGCCAGAAACAGCGGCCGGTTGATCTGCTTCCACGTCTTCACCTGAACATTGGGAAATTCGGCGGTGAGCTTCTGCTGAATCGCGTCAACTTCGGCGGCGTCGCCGTACATCTCGATTGACGTCGGGCCGTTTGTTCCGAACAGCCGCTCCATCTCGGAGACGTCCAATGTCGCCTCGGAGGCGCGTTCGTCCGTCGCTGGCGGAAGGATTTCGGCGATGCGATAGCGCTTCATGATCGGCACGGGACCAAAAGGCGTCAGGCGCGTTCGCGGTGCGACGATCGTGATGGAGTCGCCGGAAGTGAGACCGAGACCGGCCGCCGCGTCGCGCGCGAGATTGATCGCGTCAGATGGAACCGGGCGGCTCGCGGAGCGCAGCCGCAGCGGACGCCCGCGCCGTTCCTGCTGATTCGCACCCCAGGCGATGCCGCTCACGGTCGCGCGAATGTCGCGCATGCCGAGTTTCCGCGCCGCTGCTTCGATCACCGGCGCCTCGTCAATTGTGTTTTTGCCCGCCGGCTCGATGAGCAGTTGCGGACTCGACGCAATCAGCCGCGCTTTGATCTGCCCCTGCAGCCCGGAAAGCAGCGCGAGCGAAATGAGCAGCGTGGCCACGCCAACCGCGAGACCGAGCATCGAGATGAGCGACAAGAACGCCGTATGCGCTTCTTTGCGAGCGGCCCAGAGATAACGGCGGGCGATTCGGAGTTCAAGCATTGCTATGTGTAGCGGCGGGCTTCAGCCCGCCGACGGCGGCCTAAAGGCCGCCGCTACACCCTTGGTCTCATCAACGGAAACAAAATGACATCCCGAATTGTGGGCGAGTCCGTCAGGATCATGATCAATCGATCGATTCCGATTCCTTCGCCGGCCGTCGGCGGCATTCCGTACTCGAGCGCGTGAACGTAGTCCTCATCCATCTGATGCGCTTCTTCGTCGCCGCGCTCTCGCTCGGCGAGCTGCTGCGCGAAGCGTCGCGCTTGTTCCTCGGGGTCGTTGAGCTCCGAAAAAGCGTTGGCGATCTCCATGCCGCCGATGTACAGCTCGAATCGCTCGACGTAACGCGGATCATCGCGCCGCTGCTTCGAAAGAGGAGAGACCTCAACCGGAAAATCGGTAATGAACGTCGGATTCACGAGTTGCTCTTCAGCAATCGATTCGAAAAGTTCGGCGAGCAGCTTCCCTTCGTTCATCTTCGCAATCTGCTGCACCGGCGTGCCTGTCGGCGCCTCAGTGCCGTCGGCTTTGACCGGGCGATGCTCGCCGTACTTCGTCACGAGCTTCGTCAACTGCTCGCGATTCTCGAGATCGCCGAGTTTGATCTCACCTTTCGAGAAATGAACGATCGCTTCCTTCATCGTGAAGCGAGCGAACGGCCGGCGAAAACTGATCTCCGCGCCGCGCCATGTGACGGCGTCCGTTCCTTTGACTTCGCGAACGAGACCGCTCAGCAATTCTTCGGTGAGATCGATGAGTGCGCGGTAGTCGACGTAGGCCCAGTAAAACTCGAGCATCGTGAATTCGGGATTCCAGCGGTAGCCGATGCCTTCGTTGCGGAAGTTGCGATTGATCTCGTACACGCGCGACATGCCGCCGACGATCAGCCGCTTCAGGTAGAGCTCGGGCGCGACGCGCAGAAAAAGATCGATGTCCAGCGCGTTGTGATGCGTCTTGAACGGGCGAGCCGCTGCGCCGCCGGCGATCGGCTGCATCATCGGCGTCTCGACCTCGATGAAGTCGTGCAGGTCAAAATAATTACGAATATATTGTATGATTTTAGCCCTTGTTTCGAAGGTCGACTTCACATCGTCATTGACGATCAGGTCGACGTAGCGCTGGCGGTATCGCTGCTCCACGTCTGTCAGGCCATGCCACTTGCTCGGCAGCGGACGCAGCGCTTTGGCGAGAAATCCGAGGTGTTGGACCTTCACCGAGAGCTCGTTGGTTTTCGTGCGAAAGAGCGTTCCTTCGACGGACACCCAATCGCCGGCATCGAGGTTCTGATAAAGCGACCATTCGCGCTCGCTCAGCGTGTCTTTTCGGCAATAGGCCTGAATGCGCGCCGTTTTTTCGGAGAGAACCAGGAACGCGGTTTTGCCGAATTCGCGGATCGCGACGATGCGTCCGGCGATCTTGACGCGCGGCTTCTCGGCCTCGAGCTCCTGCGCTGATTTTCCGCCGTACGCCGCGACGACGTCCGGGATGCTGCGGTCGGTCTCCGCGCGTGTTGGATACGGGTCGAATCCCAGCTCCGCGATGCGCGCGAGCTTCTCGCGGCGCACGCGGATCAATTCGGATTCTGGGATCTCGTGTTCTTCGTCGGCCAAGCCGCGCGGATTCTACTGTGTAGCGGCGGGCTTTAGCCCGCCGGCGGCCTGAAGGCCGCCGCTACACTGGCGGCTTCGGCGGAGGCGTCTGCTGCGCCGGGTTGGTCACCGGCGCTGATGGCGGCACGATCGCCGTCGCGGGCGGCTGCGGCGACGGTGCAGGCTCGAGATTCGGCTGCACGTATCCGGGCGGCGTCGGCTCGAACTGCGTGCTCTCTCTCGCATGTTCGATCGGATAGAGGCGCAGCAGCGCGAGGTCGATCAGTTTGCTGTCGACAATGCGCGGATTCACGCGCACATCGAGGAGGCTGTGATTGATCGAGAACGCTTTCGCGTAGTAGTCGACCGCCGCTTCGGTATTGTGCCGCTGCTCTTCCATCAGACCGAGCTGAAAGAGCGCGGCGGAGTGCCCCTTGCGATAGTGCAACGTGCGGCGATAGGCGAAGAGCGCGCCGGGATAGTCGCCGCGCGCCTGCCGGACGAGGCCGAGGTTGTACCAGGCGGAGAAGAGTCGGGGGTCGGCGTTGACCGCGCGCTCGAATTCGACTTCCGAGTCTTTCGGAAATCCTTTCTCGCGCAGCAGTTGACCGAGCTCGTTGTGCAGCGTCGCAGACCTCGGATTCGCACGCAGTGCGTTGATCGTGTTCTCGATCCGCGCGTCGAGCGGATTGCGCGGGTCGAGAAACTGCTCGATGAACAGCCGGTGCCCGTATGGATTCTGTTGATTCTTGTGGATCGCCGCGCAGCCGAACAGCGTCAGCGCCGCAGCGAAGGAGACCAGCATTCGTTTCATGATCATTCCTGGATGGGTTTTGCCTTCAGCTTCACCTTGCCGTCGACCACATCGACGCGGAAGCCGACGACATCGACGTTGTAGCGCTCGCGCACCTGCTCGCTCTGTTTCTCGACCATGCTGCGCAGCTGCTCGAAGGTGAGGTTCGGATTTTTGCCGAGCTTCCGATGCTCTTTCTCGATCTGGTTGTACAAGTCGCGTATGGCCTCACCGTTCGAGCCGGGCGCTAACTTTACATACGATTCGGGGCTGCGCGACGTTACGCGAAGCGGCGCGGATTGTTTCGGCGGCGCGCTTGGCTCGTCCAGGGCAGCCTTTCGGCGGCGGAAGTCGAGCGGCCCCTCTTCACGCTCGCGCATCTTCCGGCCCCACATCTCGCGGTACTGGTTGTAACGGCTGAGTAGCTGGTTGTAGCGGAAGCGGCGCGCGTTCTCGCGCATCTTCTGCTTACCGATTTCGAAGATGAAGACCTCCAGCATGCGCCGCTCGTGCATGGGCGGCATTTTGCTGATCCCCGTGAAGAACTGATCGTACTTGTTCTTCAGCTTCCGGATGTCTTCTTCGAGCTTGTCCAGCTCTTCGTCCTGCTTGATCAAGTGTCAACGAATACAATACCCGGATCTGCGAGATTCCACATCTCTCCGAAGCATCCCGTCGGTGGAGAGGATCCTCTCCAGCCGCACCTTTGCGCCGCTGGCGGAGGAGTTCGGCCGCGCTCGCCTGAAGGAGGCGGTGGTGGAGCACCTCGATTCTCTGCGGCTCGCGCGGGAGCCGTTCGATGAGGCCTCCGCGGTGGCTCGGGTGCGCTCGTCGCTGCAGGGATCAACGGCCTCCACGCTGCGGCGGGTGATCAACGGATCCGGCATCATCATCCACACAAACCTAGGCCGCTCTCCAATCGATCCAGAGCTGTGGCAGCGCGCGGGCACGATCGCCGAGGGCTACTCGAATCTCGAGTTCGACCTCGAGGAGGGCGAGCGCGGCGCTCGCGATGAGCACCTGGAGTCGATCTGCCGCACGCTCTTCGGCTGCGAGGCGGCGCTGCTCACGAACAACAACGCCGCGGCGACGCTGCTGCTGCTCGCCGCCGTTGCGCCGAAACGCGAAGTGCTGGTCTCTCGCGGAGAGCTGGTGGAGATCGGCGGTTCGTTCCGCGTTCCCGACGTGATCCAGCAGGGCGGCGCGAAGTTGCGCGAAGTGGGCACGACGAATCGGACCCGCGGTCGAGATTACACAGCTATAGTAAAGAGTACTACAGCAGCGATTCTGCGCGTCAACCGATCGAATTTCGACATCGTCGGCTTCACGGAAACGCCCACGATCGAAGAGCTGGTCGAGGTAGCGCATTCGAAGAAGCTGCCGCTGCTGTACGACGAAGGAAGCGGGCGGGTGGTGGACATCTCAAGATATGGTTTCAAAAAACACGACACGATCGCTGAGGTGATCGCGAAGGGCGTCGACGTGCTCACCTGCTCGACCGACAAACTCATCGGCGCCACACAAGGTGGCCTTCTCCTCGGGCGCGCCGGCATCATCGAGAAATGCCGCAAACATCCGCTGATGCGCGCCCTGCGCGCGGGCAAAGAAAGTTACGCGGTCATCGCTGAGACGCTACGCGCGTTCGCCACCGAGCGTCACGAGCAGGAGATTCCCATCTATCGCATGCTGGCGATGTCGATCGATGAGCTCCGCAGCCGCGCTCAAGATTTGGTGCGCGGCACGAAGGCGCGCCTGATCGACAGCGACTGCGCCCTCGGCGGCGGCACGACGCCAACCGAAACGATCGCCTCGGTCGCTATTCACATTCCCGGAAAAGCGAGCGAGCTGCATACGCGATTTCTTGAAAAGCTCATCGTGGGGCGAATTGTCGAGGATCGATTCACGATCGAGGTGCGGACGTTGCTGGATGAGGATTTAGCATCGATAAGATCTGCTCTCGCGACTCATTGAGCAATCGATCCTTCTCGCGCACTGTGAGCCCCTCCGTCAGGATCGGCGTACCCACTTTGATTGTCACCGGGCCCGGTTTGACTCGCTTTGCATTGGCTGGGAACACGTCGAAGGTCCCGACGATCGCCACCGGCAGAATCGGCAGGCCCGACCGGAGGGCGAGGAGAAATCCGCCGCGCTGAAACGGGCGCATTGCTCGCTCGCGTGAGCGGCCCTCCTCTGGAAAAACTACGACTGTGTTTCCTTTGCGAATGCGATCGACCGCGAGCTCGAACGACTTCACCGCTGTTCGTCGGTTTTTCCGATCGATCGGAATGAAGCCCGCCCGCCCGATCGCCCAGCCGAAAATCGGGATCTTGAACAGGCTGATCTTGGCCATGAAGCGGATCGGCTGCGGAATCGCGGCGAAGATGCACGGAATATCGAAGTAGCTGTGGTGATTCGCAATGATGATGTAGCGCTGTTTTCGGTCGATGACATCCGTGTTTTCCGCGCGAAGCTGGATGCCGGCCGCGCGAATGATGCTGGTGGCCCAAAGCCAGATGATTCCGTCGATGAGCCGTGCGTTCGACTTCAACGCGGCGACCGCGAGCGTCGCCAGCGCCAAAGGAATCGTCACCAGCACGGCGATGAAGCCGGCCCAGATCGTCCGGAGCATGGCCGCACATCGTAACTGCTAGAATGATTCGCCACTGCAAATAAGGAGTTGCCGAAGTGTCCGATACTCTCACAGCGACGGCCGTTCTCGACGAGGTTGCCGAGGGGGGACAGCCGGTCGTCAATGATCTGACGATTCACGTGGCCACGATCAACGGCTCGGGTTCGCAATCATCGAACAACGTGTTGATGCGCTCGATTTTTCAGATGGGCGTGCCGGTCAGCGGCAAGAACATGTTTCCATCGAACATCGCTGGTTTGCCGACGTGGTTCACGATTCGCGCGAACAAGGACGGCTGGATCGCGCGCAAAAAAGAAGTCGATCTGATGGTGTGCATGAATCCGCAGACCGCGCGCGAGGACGTCGAAGCCTTGCAGCCCGGCGCGCTCTGCATCTACGACGCACCGCTGAATTGCAAGAGCATTCGTAAGGACATCGAATTCTACGAAGTGCCTTTCGCGAAGCTGGCCGGCGAGCTGACCACGGACTCGCGCCTTCGCAAGCTGCTGACGAACATGGTTTACGTCGGCATCGTCGCGGAGCTCATCGGCATCGAGCGGCAGGAAATCGTCGCCGCCATCACCAAGCAGTTCAAAGGAAAACAGAAGGCGATCGATCCGAACGTCGCCTCGATCGACAAAGGGATCGAATTCGCAACGGCGAATCTGCCGAGATGTTCGGCGGCGTCACCGTGGTCACCTGGTATCCGATCACACCGTCATCATCACTTTGCGAATCGCTGATCGATTACATGAAGCAACACCGCATCGGTTCCGACGGCAAGGCGAATTTCGCCATTGTGCAAGCTGAAGACGAGCTTGCAGCGATCGGCATGGTGTTAGGCGCAGGGTGGGCGGGGGCGCGGGCGATGACCTCGACGTCGGGTCCCGGCATCTCGCTGATGGCCGAATTCGCCGGACTCGCGTACTTCGCCGAGCTTCCCGGCGTGATCTGGGACATTCAGCGTGTCGGACCGTCGACCGGCTTGCCGACGCGCACCGCACAGGGCGATGTTTTCGAAGTCGCCTTCCTGTCGCACGGTGACACGCAGCAGATCGCGCTGATCCCCGGCAGCGTCGAAGAGTGTTTTGAATTCGGCAGCGAGGCGCTCGATCTCGCCGAGATGTTTCAAGCTCCGATCTTCGTTCTCTCCGATCTCGACCTGGGCATGAACAACTGGATGTCGGATCCGTTCAAATATCCAGAGAAGCCGTACCAGCGCGGAAAGATCTTGTCGAAGGAGAAGCTGGAGGAGCTCGGCGGCAAATGGGGACGCTACGTCGATGTCGATGACGATGGGATTGCGTGGCGCTCGATTCCCGGCACCGATGCGCCGTCTTACTTCACACGAGGTTCTGGCCACGATTCGATGGCGCGCTACTCTGAGCGTCCCGAAGACTACAAAGCGACGGTCGACAGGCTGACGAAAAAGTACGAGACCGCGCGCAAATTCGTTCCGAAGCCGATCGTTGATGTGCGCCGGGGGGCAAAGATCGGATTCATCGCCTTTGGCACCACTGATTTCCCGCTCCAGGAATCGCGTCATCAGCTTCGGAGCGAGCGCAACATCGAGACGAGCTATCTTCGCCTTCGAGCGCTCCCATTCACGGATGATGTGAAGAGCTTCGTCGCCAATCACGATCGCGTGTACATCGTCGAGCAGAATCGCGATGGCCAGATGGGCGATCTGATTCGGCTCGAAGTGGGCGAAGATCAGAAGAAGCTTCGCAAAATTCTGCATTACACCGGTCTGCCGTGCGATGCGCGGTCGATCACCGACGCCGTGCTGCACATGGAAAGCGACGGCGAAGAGAAGGTCGTGCGCGTCGGAGTGGACAAGCGCGCGGTGACTCAGGCGATCTCGGAGGACTAGGAGAGTGTGGGCGCCGGCCCTCTGGCCGGCACGGCCAGCCAAAGGGCTGGCCCGCCACACAAAG
>QHVY01000478.1:1096-2833 GCA_003223695.1 Acidobacteriota bacterium | reverse complement strand
AATGAGACGCAGCACGTCACCGTGATCGCGCCTTCGCCCTGATATCGATCGACAATTCATCGTTGCGCGGATTGAAGAAGCGCAACCTTACGCGCCCCTCGTCATCGAGAGTGATCGTGGCCGGTGTGTTCACCGATGTCAGCATCCAGCCCGCGGGCAGCGTGACGTAGTTCAGCGGGCGGCCTAACGTGCGCTTCCACACCAGCTCACCGCCTTCCATCGCGTAGCCGATCGGATCGGTGTACGTCTCAATCACCCGAATGCGCGTCGATCTCCCCTCGGCCACCGGATGTTCGAGATCACCCTGCACGGCGACGGAATCGTCTTCGACTTTGTTGGGGTAATAGCCCAGCGCGTTGACGGACTTGCCGGAGACCGTGTGGGTATTGAGCGCTTTGCCGGTGTCGAGGTCGATCATCTTCGCGTCGGGAGAGACGACGCTCCCCTTTCGCACAAAACTGTGCACTGATGCCTGGCCGGCACGCGTGACGGTGAAATCGTGCGAGATGCGAAACTGATGCGACGCGGGATCGAGAAGCCAGTACGTGATCTCGCGATCCTGCTCGGCGCGATGAAACGAATCGCTGGCAGCAGTTGCGCTCACAGCAACCGTTTGACGGGCGGTGATCTTCACTGGCAGCTGATCGTCACGATCATTCACGAAACTGACCCTGACGCGACCGTCGGGATCGGTCGATGAAATTCCCGGCGATGCGTTGCCGATCAGCTCCCAACCTTTCGGCAGCACGACGACGTTACGCTTGATGCCAAGCGGCCTCTCGAAAATCAATTGCCCATCCTTGACGGAGTACGACGCCGCATCGGTGTACGTCTTGATGATGCGAATCCGCGTCTGACCGCCTTTCGGCACCGGCGCAGGCAGATGAACTTTGATGAATCGCGCACCTTTTTCATTCGTCACTTCTTCGAATTTCAGCTCCTCGCCCGTGGCGCGGTCGAGCACACGCTCTTTCGTTGAAACGGAGCCGGGACGAATGGGATTGAGAAAGAACTCCGCGCCTTCCTTGTCCTGCGTGACGTCATAGGTGATCGCGAACTGGTGCGTCTCGGGCGGCAGGAGCTCGTAGAGTGTGAACTCGTTCGATGCCAGTAGAAAAACGAGAGCCGCGAGCGTCATTGCATAAACCTCTCAATGTCAGCCGATGTACGCGGCGCAGCGCCCGACATGAGCTGCACGCCATCTTTGGTGATCAAGATTTCGTCTTCAATTCGCACGCCGATGCCGTTGTATTTGTCGAGAGCTTTGGCGATCGACCTCTGCTCGTCTTTGGTCAAGCCGAGGTACGTGGGATTTTTGAGGACGTCATCGCGGCGCACGTAGATGCCCGGCTCATCGGTGAGAATCATCCCCGGCTCGAGCGGCCGCCCGCGATCCCACACATCATGGACAGCGAGGCCGATGTGATGTCCGACGAGATACGGCAAATACATTCGCACCTGCTTCGGATCATTCTTCGAGATCAGTCCGACCTTCATTAGCTCGCGCCCCATCGCATCGACTGTCGTTCGATCGACATCCACCCACAGCGCGCCGGGCTTCATCGCGGCCTTCGTCGCTTCCTGCACCGCGTAGACGGCGTCGTAAATTGCACGCTGTTCGGGCGAAAACTTTCCACTCACCGGATACGTGCGCGTCGTGTCAGCGGCGTAGCCTTCGACTTCCGCGCCGACGTCGGTGAGCATCAGGCCATTGCGATCGATCGGCGCGTTATCTTC
>QHVY01000478.1:0-1072 GCA_003223695.1 Acidobacteriota bacterium | reverse complement strand
GGCGCCTAACTCGCGAAAGGTCGACTCGATCGTTGATTGCACTTCGCGCTCGTTCGTCGCCGTCTTCGCGCGCTTCATTCCCGCTTTCTGACCAGCGAGGCTGATGTCGATCGCTTTCTGCATCACGCCGATCTCCGCGGGACTCTTGACCTCGCGCATGCCGATGAGGATCGGCGTGGCATTGCGAATCCGCAGATCGGGATGCGCGTTGCGCAATTCGTCAACCACGCTCTGCTGCAATTCGTCGCTGCCGAGGAGCAGCCAGATTTCGGCCTGACCGGATCGGACGCTGTTATAGAACGACGGCATTGCGCGTGGATAAAAAACCGGATCCCACGAGCCGCCGGAAAGAGCAGCGTTCACAAACGGACGGAATCGGCCGATCGACTCCACCTTCGCGATGCCGCTCGCCGCGGTGACTTGTTCGTGTGTCGCGATATGCCCGGTCCACATTTCCTGTCTCGGATTTGAATCGCGAACGAAGATGACTTCACGATAATCGCTATCAGCGGGCAGCATCACCAGCGTGGCGTCGGGCTGATCGATGCCGGTGAGATGATGTCCAAGTCGCGCGCCTTCGGTTTTGCGGAGAACATGATGAGCATCGCGTTCGAACCGATCTCTTTCGCCAGACGGGCGCGCCGCGCCTGGTACTCGCTCGCGGGAATGGCAGCGCCGAGCGCGGAATGGGCAGCGAAAAAAAGAAGCGCCATGATTCGCATCATGGCGCGTATCTTAGCCGCAGGTCACTGACCGGTGATCTTCGTCCGCGTGCTCATCCAGATATCAGAGCCGCCTTTTCCACCGGGGCGAGCGGACGTGAAATAGAGCTCGGTGCCGTCCCACGAAATTGCCGGTCCCCCATCGTTGGCCGTGCTGTTGACATTCGGCAGCAGCTCGGGAATCGACCACGGATCCAACGTGCTTGCCCGAGTGGAGAACCACAAGTCACGCGGGTCGCCGCCGAATCCGCCGGGACGCTCACTCGACAGAATCATTTCCAAGCCGTCACGCCGCCGAATGGCCGTGCGGGTATCGCGATAAGGCGTGGTACTGAGCTCGTTGATTCTCA
>QHVY01000127.1 GCA_003223695.1 Acidobacteriota bacterium | reverse complement strand
AAGTTTCCTCGACTACGGAAAATGTTGCAACAAAAACCTTGATGTATTTATCCACACATTTCAGTCTTCAGATTTACGTCCCTGAATGATTCACCACAGAGGACAGAGAGATCACGGAGAGGGTTTCTCGATCAAAGGACTGAGGACTCAGGACTGAGGACTGAGAGAAAGTGCCGAGTGAATTCGGTCCGGGCGGGCGGGACTCAGTCCTGAGTCCTCAGTCCTCAGTCCTCTTCATCTCCATCGCAGCGGCGTACAAGCCATGAAAATGATGCACGCCGTTCTCGCGCGCGGGCGAGTAGCGGCCGGTGTCGTAGGTCGACGATCGCAGTCCGCGCTGGACGGCCTCGCAGATGGCAATGTCCTCGAGTTGGATCTCGTCGCTGAAGGCGATCGTCTCGTCGATTTCCTTCTTCGCTGACTCTGGATCGCGGAAATACCACTCGAAGATCGTGAGCGTTTTCTCGTGGTCGATCGGAACGATCAGATTCGTCGAGAAGTTGTTGGGATAAACATTCAGCATCAGGTTCGGAAAGATCCAGAAGTAAGCGGCTTCGCCGTCGCCTCGAATTCGCTGCGGACGCTTGAGCGGCGCGTGCTGGATCGAGTAGTTGGGCCGCGTTTCGGTGCGGTAATTCGGATAATCGATTTCCTTGAACAGCGACGGATGCACGATCGGGATGTGGTAGCCCTCGAGATAGTTGTCGACGTATACCTTCCAGTTACAGTTGACCGTCCAATCTTTTCGCGCTGCGAGAGCGCCGCTGAACGTTTGTCCGCCGAGGTCGCCGAGGAAATCGCGAAGGGATGGGGCGGCGGGGTCGAGATTGACGAACAGCAGGCCGTTCCACGATTCGATTCGAAATCGAGGCAGCGCGACCGATTGCCGCTCCCAGCACTCGATGCCGTCCATTTCCGGCGCAGTGCGCAGCGAGCCGTCGAGCGCGTACGTCCATCCGTGATAGCCGCACTGCAGCGACGCGCGCTTGCCCGCGCCCTTCGCTACCGGTCCAGCGCGATGACGGCAAACATTCGACAATGCGCGGACTTCGCCATCGTCACCGCGCACGATCAGCAGCGGCTCCCCGGCGACGACAGTTGTGAAAAATTGGCCGCGCTCGCAAACCTGATTCTCGTGCCCGACGAGCTGCCACGTCCGCGCGAAGATGCTTCGATTCTCAGCGCTGAGGACCGTCGCGTCGTTGTAGAAATTCGAAGGGATCGTGGATGCGAATGCGAGTCGCGGCTCGAATCGATAGGTCATCGTTTGATCAAACGATACATCGGAAAACTGAGAGCCAGAACCACGAGAGCGTAGATGCTGTTCCTGGTGTCGCTGGCGATCGCGCCCACGAGAAAAGCGACCGATGCGATGAGAGCGATTCCGGTCGTCACCGGATGCCCGATCGCCCGATACGGTCTCGGCGCCTCCGGCTCGCGCCGCCGGAGAATAAATAGGGATATAAACGATAGAGTATAATTAGCTACGAAAAAGAACGCCAGCACGGCGATCACCTGATCAAATCGGCCGGACACGATGAACGCCGCGGCGAGCAGGCTGCTGAAGAGAAGCGAGATGTCTGGCGTGCCGCCTTCGTTGACTTCGTTCGCGCCGCGCCAGAAAAGGCCGTCGCGGCTCATCGCGAACAGCACCCGCGGCGCCATCAGCACATTCGAATTGACCGCGCTGATCAGTGCGACGATCGTGAGCGAGCGAAGGATCGTGTCGCCGTAGGGCCCGAACAGATGCTGCGCGACAACGGCGGCAGCGAGCTTTTCGCCGGCGATCGTCGGCAAAGGCACGACTCGGAGGAAGGCGATGTTGAGAAGAATGTAGATCACGATCACGCTGAACACGCCGAGGAACATCGCCCGCGGAATGTTCTTCCCGGCGTCTTTCACCTCTTCCGAAAAATAGATGACTGCCGACCAGCCGTCATACGTATAGATCACTGCCTGCAGCGAAAGGATGTACGCAATCAGCAGCGAGCCTTCGCGCTCCGCGACCATCGACATCGCCGCCGGATTGCGGTTGCCGAGGTAAAAGCAGGCGGCGATGAGGAAGAGGAAGGCGAGCGCTTTGAGTAGGCTGGTCACATCCTGCGACCACCCACCCCACCGCACGCCCAGCCACTGCACGAGCGTGAGGACCGTGATGACCGCCAGCGCGACGACCTCGACGGCACGCAGATGCGGCACGAGATGAATCGCGTATTCGCCGATGACGATCGAGACTGCCGCAGTTGTCCCGCACGTCGATACCCAATCGCTCCAGCCGACGATGAAGCCGGCGTAGTCGCCGAGTGCATGTCGCACGAAAACGTACTGACCGCCCGATCGCGGCACGAGCGAGAAACGGCCAGAACGTCGGCAGACGCGTGGCGATGTCGCCGGGCGTGCGCAGAATGCCGGCCGCGATTGTGTTGCCGATGATCACGGCCAGGCCAAACGTCAGACCGAGGACGGTGAGGAGACTGCGGCGTGCTGGACCCGGCACACACACAGTGTAAAGGACTGAGGACTGAGGACTCAGGACTGAGGACTGAGTCGGGCCCACTCCGCTTACACCTCAGGCGTCACGTCTTCGACTGACGAGTTTTTGGCGAGGAGGACTCAGTCCTCAGTCCTCATCCCGCACTGATACGGGGCCGTTGACCGTCGACAAGTGAACGACCATCGATCCCGAGCCGAGCTCGATGCGGCGATTGTCTTCGTCGTCCCACGTGCGCCGCGCCTG
The DNA here is from genome assembly GCA_003223695.1 of Acidobacteriota bacterium. Lineage (GTDB taxonomy): Bacteria > Acidobacteriota > Thermoanaerobaculia > Gp7-AA8 > Gp7-AA8 > Gp7-AA10. The sequence continues at coordinate 12,280 of QHVY01000127.1, read as the reverse complement.
GCGACAGGCTTCCGCGCGACAGCTCACCGGACCGCGTCCTTCTGATTCGACCACCACGCCGGAGCGGAAACTCGCCGGCATCCGCAACGACACCGGCCCATTCTCCGTGTGCGCGTTGATGCTGCCATCCCACGAGTCGCCGCGCAGCTTCACCGTGATGGGACCGTTCGTCGCGCTCAGCTTCACCATTCCCGATCCGCCATCGAGCGAGATCGGGCCGTTGGTCGCCTGCAAATCGATGTCACCCGACGAGTCTCGAATCGAGAGAGGTCCGTTGAGCGTCCGAGCCGTGACACTTCCGTCGACATTGCGAAGAGCGATCGGCCCGTTGTGCGCGCTGAGGTTCAGCGCCGCGGCCTTCGGAGCGCGGACAAGAAAATAGACGACCCATCTCTCGTTGGCCGGACCGTCGGCGGTGACTTCGTTTCCGCTTACGTGCACGCGAATGTCGTTGAGCGCGCTTTCGATCGATGCCGCTTTGCAAGCCTTCACTTCGTATCCACCTGAACTCGAGCCCATGACATAAATACCGCCGTTCTGCGGCGCCCGCACGGCGAGCGATCGTAAAGAGCCGACGGACAACGTCTCCTCGGCGCGCACTGCCGGTTGATCATCAATCGTCACGCGCATTTGATTGCAATCGGTGATCTCGCCGTTGTTGTCATCGGTCGACATGCACATGCCGCAGCCGTAGTGATGCCGCTCGGCAAATGCACTGGTGGTCAGAATCAGGGCCGAAACAAGAACGAACAACCGTCGCATGGGTCACCTCCACTCGGCTGCATAGACGGCGGGCGGCCGCAAAAGTTAGCATTGGCTCATGCACACAATTCTCGCGGTGGTCCTGTTGCTGGCTACGCCTTCGGGCACGTGGTACGAGCACTACGATCGCGGCCTGCGACTGATCGAGCAGGGACAAGGCGCCGCCGCGCGCGACGAGCTCAAGGCCGCGCTGGCGCTCCGAAACACGGAGCAGCTTCAGGTGGCCACCGGTCCGCAGGAGTACATCGATTACCTGCCGCATCTCTACCTCGCGATCGCCAATCAGATGACTGGAGACGTCGACGCGGCACGGGAGCACCTCGCCCACGCGGAGGACAGCGGAGTCGCCGCGAAGAGTGAAGTCGGCCATCCGCTGCTCGTCGCGTATCAGCTTCTCCTCCGTGGCGATGCGACCGGCAAATACAGCAGGCCCGCGTACGCGGTCTATTCACCGAAGCCGCCAGTGATCAGCGACTCGGAATTCAAGCAGTTGCGTCAGGACGTGATGACCAAGTGCAACGTCTCGCCCGACACGACCAAAGCGCCGTGGTACGCGCGGTACGAACTCGGGCTGGAGCTCGAGCGCAAAGGCGATTATTCGCGCGCCCTCGGCGAGCTGATCGACGCAGTGTCGCTGCGACCAAATCCGCAACAGCGCGCACGAATGTACGGGATGTGGCTCATTGATTACTATCCGTACTTTCACATCGCACGCTCGCACGTTCGGCTGGAGAACTGGCAGTGCGCGAAAAACGCGCTCGACATCTCGCAGAAGGTGAACGAGATTCCAACCACGGCGCCGGAGTTTCGGGAGTTTCTGGCGCTGGAGCAGGAAACGGCGAGGCGATTGACGAAGTAGGGCACGGCTGCGCCGTGCCGAACTCTGGCCGCCCGTCCACGAGATGCGGCACGGCGCAGCCGCGCCCTACGTCCGCGTAATCACCAGCTCCACGCGGCGGTTCTGCTGACGGCCGGCGACAGTCTTATTCGTGGCGACGGGCTCGGTTTGGCCTTTGCCGGCCGAGGAGATGCGATCTTCCGGGATTCCCTTGGTGACGAGGTAATCGCGCACTGCTTGAGCGCGTTTTTCGGACAACGTCATGTTCTTCGCCGCGGTGCCGGTATTATCGGTGTGACCTTCGACGGCGATTTTGATCGCTGCGTCGCTCTTGAGCTGCCCCGCGATGCGATCGAGCGTCCGTTTTGCGCCCGGCTTGAGCGAGCTTTTTCCGCTGTCGAAGAAGATTCTCCTGCTGCATCCTCAACTGTCGCGCCTCGGCATCGCGCCGCGCGAGCTCTTCGCGCGTCCGCTCCAGCTCTGCCTGTGTGGCCTGCGCCGCCTGCCGCGCTTTCTCCGCATCGGCCGCGTTCTGTTGCGCCTGTTGCGTCAACTGCTGCTGCGTTTGCTGCGCCTGCTGCTGCACGGCCTGCAGTTGCTGCTGCGTCTGCGCAGCCTGTTGTTGTGCCGCTTGAGCGGCCGCTTGTGCCTGCTCCATCTGAGCGCGAAGCGCCTGCGCCTGTTGCTCCGCCTGTTGTCGCTGCTGCTGGGCGGCGGCGATAGCAGCTTCGTGATGCCGCTGTATCTCCGTGCGCGCGGCGATGTCGGTTGTCAACTCGCGCTGATACGCGTCGAGATCCAACCGTCGCTGTGAGATGAGATCGTTCTGCGGATTCGGTGAGCTCTGCATCGCAGTGATGTCAGCGTTCATTGCCTGTGCGTCGAGACGCTCACGTTCCTGGATGGCCCGAACCCCAATCTCCTGGTCCTCGACCTGACGACGCAGCCGGTCGAGGTCGGCCTGATTGCCGCTGAGTGCGGCCGCCTCGTACGCTCGCATCGCTGCGTCAAGATTCGCCTCGGCCTGGAGACGGGCGGCGCGATCGTTCTGAACTCGCTGCTGCATCGCCCGGCGGCTCTCGTCGACCTGCTGTCGCAAACGATCGAGCTCCGCTGCCTGCGCTTGTCGATTCGTCTCTTCCGCGGCAAGCTGACGCTGCAGATCCGCCGCCTGCCGCTCCGCTGCTTCGCGCTGTGCGCGTTCGGTCGTCGCCTGCTGTTCGCTGTAGGTCTGCGCCAGCCGCGTGCGTTGCAACTGAAGATCGGGGACCGATCGGCTCGATTCGTTGAAGCGCGCCATGTAGTACGCCCGGCGCGCGATCATCTCCGCAACGTAGGCGAGGTAATCGGCGACGTCGCTATTATTGCTGCCGTTTCGCGACACTTTCTGGGCGCTGTCGAGATTTCCGATGGCGGTGGCGAGATCGTTATCGGGAACCGCCTGCTCGGCGCCGGCCGCACGCGCCTGATCGATCGCCGCTTGCGCTGCGGCGATGCGTTCCTTTGTCGTCGCTCCCCGCCGGTAATCGATGTTCGGATCTTCGGTCGGAAGATTCACATTCGATGTACCGCCGAAGCGTCGGACATCGGCTTGCAGATTGTTCACTGCGGCGTTGGTGCTGAGCCAGCGCGCTTTCGCCAGTGCCGCGCGCGCGGCATAGAGCGCTTCGCGGGCGCGCATCCGCGCTTGTTCCTGCACGGCCGCCCTCGGCGAGCTGATGTTCTCCTGAGCAAAGCGGATGCGATAAGAGGCGTCGTCGTAGAGGCTTTTCGCGTAAATCTGTGCGCCCGCGCTGTCCGCGAGCACCAGGACTTGTTGCGCCTGCGTCAGATCAGGAAGATTTGGTTGCGCCGCAAGTGGCGGCGCCACGAGAAAAGCAGCAGCGACAACGAATCGAACGACTCGGTGCATACGTGAGTTCCTCCTTCTAGGCTTGCCGGGAAGTTGGTTCGTGCGTTCCCGACGTGTACGCGCCGCCCGCACCATGCTCGGCGATTTCTTTCGCGAGGTTCAGCGCCATGACGCTGTGCTTGCGGCCGTACGAGAAGTAGATCACGAGACCAATCGCCATCCAGCCGAAGAGCCGCACCCAGTTGTCCCACGGCAGCGAGAACATCAGCATCAAACAACTGAGCACGCCCATGATCGGAATGAAGGGAACCCACGGGCAGCGGAACGGCCGCTCGGCATTCGGATAAATCCTGCGCATGATCAGCACCGCGGCGCACACGATGACGAACGCGAAGAGCGTGCCGATGTTTGTCAGCAGCAGCAGAGCATCGAGGGGGAGGAGGCCGGCCATGATGATGACGGAGACTCCGATCAGAATCGTGGCTTTCCACGGCGTCCGAAACCGCGGATGGACGGCGCCGAAGAATGAGCGCGGCACCAGGCCGTCGCGCGCCATCGCCAGAAAGACGCGCGGCGCCGACAGCATCATCACTAGCATGACCGATGTGATTCCAGCGACGCCAGCGCAGGCGATGACGCCCTCCGCCCACCCAATTCCTTTTTGTTTGAATGCCAGGCTGACCGGCGCGTTGATGTCGAGCTGGTCGTACTTCACCATCCCGGTTAGCACCGCGACGACGGCGATGTAAAGAATCGTGCAGACGATCAGCGACGTGACGATGCCGATCGGCACATCGCGCTGCGGATTCTTCGCTTCTTCGGTGTGCGTCGAGACTGAATCGAATCCGATGTAGGCGAAGAAAATGATCGCCGCCCCGGCAAGCATCCCCACCGGCTGTCCGCCTGCGTTCTGTTGGCCGGCGATATTGAGGCCGAAGAAATTCAGTCCCGTCCAGCCATAAGGCGCGAACGGATGCCAGTTCGCGCGATCGATGTAAAACGCGCCAACGCCGATCACGAAGAGAACGGCGACGACTTTGATGCCCACCATCGTCGCGTTGAACGTGGCGCTCTCCTGTATGCCTTTCACCAGGATGATGGTCACTATAGTAACGATTACTACAGCGGGAAGATTGATATACGAGCCTGTATGAACGAAAAAGCCGTTCTCGAAGCGCCAGGGGCTGCTCCGCATGGTCGCAGGCAAAACGAGACCCACTTTCGCGAGCACGTTTTGAAAGTATCCCGACCAGCCGGTGGCGACGGTCGCGCTGCCGACGGCATATTCGAGGACGAGGTCCCAGCCGATGATCCACGCGAACAGCTCGCCAAGCGTGGCGTATGCGTAGGTGTATGCCGATCCAGCCACCGGCACCATCGACGCGAACTCCGCATAGCAGAGCGCGGCGAACACGCACGTGATGCCGGCAACAGTGTAGGAAAGCATCAGAGCCGGGCCGCCGACGTTGTGCGCCGCGGCGCCCGTGGCGACGAAAATGCCCGCGCCGATGATGGCGCCAATGCCGAGGCTGGTGAGCTGAATGGGGCCGAGGATGCGGCGAAGCCGGTGCTCGCCCTTCATTTCCTCGAGCAGCAGCTCGAGCGGTTTACGCGCAAGAAGCTTCATCGGTTTCCCTTTCCGGACGCGCATCTTACCCTCACCCGCCGCTTCGCGGCACCCTCTCCCGTCGGGAGAGGGCTGGGGTGAGGGGCCTAACCTCCCAAATACGCCTTCTTCACCCGATCCGACGCGAGCAGCGCCTTCGTCGTGTCGTGCAGGACGATGCGCCCCGTCTCCATGACATAGCCACGATGCGCGGTCACCAGCGCCATGTGCGCATTCTGTTCCACGAGCAGGATTGTCGTTCCCTCAGCGTTGATCTCCTTCACCACCCGGAAAATCGCCTGCACCATCTGCGGCGCAAGTCCGAGAGAGGGCTCGTCGAGCAGCAGCACGTTCGGCTTCGACATCAGCGCGCGCGAGATTGCCAGCATCTGCTGCTCACCGCCAGAGAGCGTGCCGGCATTTTGTTTCAAACGCTCTTTCAGCACCGGAAACAACGCGAAGACGCGCTCGTACTCGGAGTCGGTGATTTTTTCCTTGCGCACATAGGCGCCGAGCTCCAGATTGTCGCCAACCGTCAGATTCGCGAAGATCCCTCGTCCCTCGGGTACATGCGACACGCCCATTGCGGTGATCACATCAGGCTTTGTGCCGCCGATGTTCCTCTCGTTGAAAACGATCTCGCCGCGCCGCGGCTTCAGCAAACCGGAGATCGTGCGCAGCGTCGTGGTCTTGCCGGCGCCGTTCGCTCCGATGAGCGTGACGATCTCCCCCTTCTGCACTTCGATGGTGATTCCGTGCAGCGCAGGGATGTTGCCGTAAGCAACCTCCAGATCGCGCACCGCCAGAAGAGCATTCATACTTCTGCTGGCTCTCCGAGATACGCCTCGATGACGACCGGATTCGCGCGCACGTCATCCGGCGTTCCCTGCGCGATCGTCTTGCCAAAGTTGAGCACGAAAATGCGCTCGCAGATCCCCATCACCAGCTCCATGTTGTGCTCGATGACGAGAATCGCCAGGCCGAAGCGATCGCGAATCTCATGAATCTTTTCCATCAGCTCGCTCGTCTCGCCGGTGTTCAGGCCCGCTGCGGGTTCGTCGAGCAGCAGCAGCTTCGGACGGACGGCGAGGGCGCGCGCGATTTCCAATCGCCGCTGATCGCCGTATGGAAGATTGCGCGCGTACTGCTGCGCACGCGAGTCCAGATTGAAGATCCGCAGCAGCTCGACCGCATCCACCTCGGCGATGTCCTCCGCTTTGTGAAATCGATTCGTATGCAGAACCGCCGACGCGCTCGAGTATTTGTAATGCATATGGCCGCCGATCTTGACGTTGTCGAGGACCGTGAGCTCTTTGAACAGCCGGATGTTTTGAAACGTCCGGGCAACTCCGAGCGCCGTAATCTCATACGGCTTGTTGTCGACGATCGATTGACCATCGACGAACATCTCGCCTTCGTTCGGCCTGTAGACACCGGTGAGCATGTTGAAGATCGTCGTTTTTCCTGCGCCGTTTGGACCGATGAGACCGACCAGCTCATGCGTGTCCATTGAGAGAGTGAACTCCGAAACGGCTGTTAGGCCGCCGAATCGGATGGTCACGTCTTTAACTTCGAGAAGGGGCATCTCTATAACCCCTCACCCGCCGCGAAGCCTGCCCTGAGCGCAGCCGAAGGGCGGCACCCTCTCCCCGCTTCGCGGGGCGAGGGACACTGGCGCGAGATCCTTCTCCCCGCGACGCGGGGAGAAGAGCCTGCCCTGAGCGACGGCGACCCTGAGCGCAGCGAAGGGGAGGCGGAGTCGAAGGGTGGCCGCAGGCCGGATGAGGGGTGCCTCTTCATGGCCTGTCGGTCGCGTCTCCTTGATCGCGTTCGTCGGTCGGAATCGTGTCTTTGCGGCGCGCCAGCACTTGCCACAGCTCGCGCCGCCCGAGAAGGCCTTGCGGCCGCGTGAGCATCAGCACAATGAGCAGGATCGAATAGATCACCATCCTCGGATCTTTGTTCGTATGCAGAAAATCTTTCACTTCGCGAAGACCTTCGGGCAGGAACGTGAGAATGATCGCGGCGACAACTGAGCCGGAAATCGATCCCAGCCCGCCGAGGACGACCATCACGACGACTTCGAATGATTTGAGGAAGCGGAACATCTCCGGATTGAGATACATCATGTAATGCGCGAACAGCCCACCGGCCACGCCCGCCAGAAACGATCCGATGATGAACGCCTTCACTTTGTACTTTGTCGTGTCGACGCCCATCGCCTCGGCAGCGATCTGATCTTCGCGGATGGCGAGAAATGCACGGCCGACGGAGGAGCGTACCAGCCGCCACGAGATCAAAATCGTGATGCCACAAAACAGATAGACCCAGAAAAAATCGGCCCAGTTCGGAATGCCGGAGAGTCCGCGCGCCGCGCCGATTTTGTTGATGTTCAAAATGAACACGCGAATGATCTCGCCGAATCCGAGTGTGACAATCGCAAGGTAGTCGCCGCGCAGACGCAGCGACGGAAGCCCGACGATGTATCCCGCCAGTGCCGCGAGCGCGCCGCCGAGAAGCACAGCGACGAGCAGCAGCCCGTTCTGCAACAGCCACTGTTCGGTTCCCTCGGGAAATTTGTTCACATAAGGCGCGAAATAGAAGACGGTGAGAAACGCAGCGAAGTACGCGCCTATGGCCATGAATCCGGCATGGCCTAACGAGAATTGACCGGCGTGTCCATTGATGATGTTCAGCGACACGGCGAGGATGATGTTGATGCCCATCAGCACGATGATTCGCCGGTAGTAGGCGATGCCGCCGATCGGAATACGGTCGAGGCCATACGACGCGCCGATGAGAATGGCAATGAAGACGGCGGCGTAGATCAGGTCGCGCAGCCACCACGGAAGGCGGGCGGATGGCGGGTGGCGGGTGGCGGGTGGCGGCGCGTCTCGATTTTCCCACCCGCTACCCGCTACCCGCTGCCCGCCAGCCATCACACCTTCTCCGGCTCGTATTTCCCGAACAGACCTGAGGGGCGGAACAGCAGGATGCCGATGAGGATGATGAAGGCGATCGCAGGCGTGAAATTCGAAAAGCGGCTGCCGCCGACGAACGACTCGATGATGCCGATGATCAATCCACCCACCACTGCCCCCGGCACATTGCCGATCCCGCCTAACACGGCAGCGACGAAGGCTTTCAGGCCGGGCATGATGCCCATGAGCGGATCGATTTTCGGATAAGAAACAGCGAAGAGAATGCCGGCGACAGCGGCGAGCGCGGAGCCGATCATAAACGTAATCGAGATGATGCGGTCCGTCGGGATACCCATCAACGACGCCGTTTCGAAATTGAAGGACACTGCTCGCATCGCACGACCGAATCTCGTCCCATACACGATGTACTGCAGCAGGGCCATGAAGATCACCGCCACAACGAGAACGATGATCTGATAGTTCGTCGTAGTGATCGTGCCGAATTGAATCAGATGCTTCTCAATCAGCGTGGGAAAAAATTTCGGATCGGGCCCAAAGACAAACTGCCCGCCGTATTCGAGAAAAAATGAGACGCCGATCGCGGTGATCAGCGATGCGATGCGAGGCGCGTTGCGCAGCGGTCGATAGGCAATTCGCTCGTTGAGATAACCGAAGAGACCGCAGGCGATCATCGACAGCAGCATGATTGCGGCGGCGACCACCCACGACATGAGCGTGCCCGCCTGATTGTTCATGTGTCTGGCCGCCCACCCGCCCGCGTAGAAGCCGACGAACGATCCGAGCATGAAGACGTCGCCGTGCGCGAAGTTGATCAGCTTCGCCCCGACGGCAATTCCGTTCAGCAGGTATTGAAGAAAGGTCTGCATCAATGCTTCGCCGTCGCCGGCGTCGCACTGCCGCCAGCGGACGGCTCGATTGTCGCTTTCAACGTGAGCTGCCCGTTCTTGACCTCTTCGATGACGATTTTCTTGCCGACAGCATCCCGGTCGGGTCCGAGCGTGATCGTGCCGGTGACTCCCTGGAAACTCTTCGTGGCGGCAATCGCATCGCGAAGCGATGGTCCGTCGAGTTTCTTCGCGCGCTTGATCGCGTCGGCGAGAACACGCGCCGCATCGTATCCGAGCGCGGCCATGCCGTCGGGAATCGATCCGAAGCGCTCCTTATATTTCTGCACGAAGTTGTGCACCATCGGGTTCGGATCGCCGTAGAAGTAGTGGTTCGTGTACATGCAGCCTTCGAGCGCTTTGCCACCGATCTCGATCAGCTTCGGCGATTCCCAGCCGTCGCCGCCCATCAGCGGCTGCTTCATTCCGAGGTCGCGAGCCTGGATGGCGATCTGACCGACATCGGTGTAGTAACCGGGGACGAAAATCACTTCCGGATTCGCGGCGCGAATGGCGGTGAGCTGCGAGCGAAAATCGCTGTCGAGATTTGCGTAGCTCTGTTTGGCAATGATCTTCCCGCCCAGTGACGTAAAGACGCGATCAATTGTCGTTGTCAGCCCGGTCGAATAATCGTTCTTTACGTCAGTGAGAATTGCTGCCTTTTTGTAATGCAATTGCGTCGCGGCGTAGCGCGCGATGTTCTCGCCCTGGTAATCGTCCGTGAAACACGTTCGGAAAATGTAGTCGCCTTTTTTCGTCACCTCGGGATTGGTCGATGAGGGCGTGATCATCGGCACCTTGTTCGACTGACAGATCGGTGCAGCGGCAAGCGAACACGATGAGGCCACCTCGCCGAGGATCGTCAGCACATTGTTCTGCGAGATCAGTTTGGTGACGGCGTTCGCCGCCTCTTCGGTCTTCGACTCGTCGTCTTCGGTCAGCACTTTGATCTTGCGTCCGTTGACGCCGCCGGCCGCGTTGATCTCGTCCATGGCCATGATGATCGCCTGATGCGTCGACGTGCCGAATGTGGCCTGACCGCCGGTGAGCGAGCCGTACTCGCCGATGAGAATGTCGCCGCCACCGGCAGCGCCGTTTCCGCCTCCGCCGCCGGCAACTTCAGTTTTTGGCGGACAGCCGCTAAATAAAACAGCAACAATTATCGTGCATAATTTCAGGAGATGACTTCTCATAAGTGCCGTCCACTGCAAAGAATGGGCGCAGATTCTACAAGAAGCGAACGGAGTCCCCCGCGCGAATCGTTCCTCCGTACACGATCTCTCCGAACACGCCTGCGCGCCAATGAGACCGCAGCGGCTGTTGCATTTCGTTCATCAGCCGGCAGGGAGGATTTTCGCCGCGGACATTGATGACGCAGTCGCCGAGCTGCAATTTCTTTCCGCGCGACTTTTGGAGATCGAGGCCGCGGATCATCACGTTCGCGCGGCGCGCGGATGGATCGACATCAGCGCCTAATTCGGCGGTGGCATTGCGCCACGATTCTTCGCTGATGATCGTGATCTGCCGCCACCCACCCTGATCGGCGCTGCCAACGAGACCGCGTCCGGGGACGAGGTGCGCCTCATCGACGCGATCCATCGCACCGCCGTGCGCGCGTTTGATCCAGATGGAGACGATTTCGGCCATTCAAACGAGCTTCAGGTCAGGGATGTCCCGGAAGTCTTCCGGGTTCAAAGTCCAAAGAGGCGCGCCGCGGACGATGGCGGTTGCCGCGATCGCGATGTCCACCTCGCGCGTGCGAGCGCGAGAAACGCGTCTGTAAACATCGGCGGCACGCGCGGCCTCCTCAGCTCCGAACGGAATCGCCTGATCAGCGGGAAGAACTTTTTCCTGCTGCAACAATTCCTGAGCCGTTCGCGGGCCGCGGAGCCACTCGTACAGCACAAGCGAAGACATTGCGAACTCCTGGCCTTCCCTCAAGAACGCGACCAGCCGTTCACCTGAAGGTCGTTCGCCGGCAAAGCTTCCGACCAACGCGGAGGTATCGATGAAAATCACTCGACGCGGTGCCGCCGGCCGCCGTGGCGCCGCGCCGCGCGAATTTCGGCGATCTCACGGTCCGCCTCCTCCTGCGGTCGTGTCGGAGGACTGGCCAGGATTTCTTCCATGACTTTGATCAGCCGCAGACGTTCGGTCTCGCTCAGCTTGCCGATCCGCTCGTGGTAATCAGCGATCGCTTCGCGCACCACCTGACTCTTCGCCTTCTTCGTCCGTTCCGCCGCATTTTGCAGACGGCGGATCGTCTGGTCATCGAGAGTGAACGTGACCTTCTTTGCCATACTGCGGCAATACTACCATATCGCGATCACGCGCCCGTCAAACCGCCCAGCAACCCCGTCAACAAAGAGAGGAGGCCATTCAACAAATTCACCACGCCCGCGACGTTGCCTAACAGACTGTTGATCGCGCAGACCAGATCACCGAGCGGCGTGCCCGATTCACCGGCAATGTTGAGCGAAACGGCACCGAGCGACACGTCGAAACCGAGGAGATTGGTGTCCACAGGGCCGAGAGACATTGACAGGACGGAGCAGGTCGTCTGCTCGGGACGAACGGAGGCGGCGTGCGTCGCGGTGGTCGAAGAATTGATCGACACCGGCCACGTGACTTCTCCCGCCAGTCCCGCTCCGAGCGTCTTCGATCCGCGGCTGAGAACGCCGCTAACGAAGCCAATGGCGACGATGTCGTTCCCACGCGCTTCGAATCGATTGATGGTGATGACGCCGCTGAATTGTCCGCCGCCCGAAAATGTGCCGCTCACCGGCACCTTCACAGCGGAAGCTGCTTGCGCGGTGGCGACCATTCCGGCGGCGAAAAAAACGGTGAGAGCCAGGACTCTGCTGAGATTGCGTTTCATGCTGAAGACCTCCCTTAATGCTTTCCGGCCTTCCGCAATGCAACGCTCATACCCCAATTGGTTCAGGAAAGGTTGACCCAGACCGATTTCGTCTGCGTGTACTTCTCCAACGCGTCGCGGCCCTGATCGCGGCCGAAGCCCGATTCCTTGAATCCGCCGAACGGCAGCGCGGGATCGTAGAGGTTATACGTGTTGATCCACACCGTCCCCGCTTTGATCGCTCGGGCGATGCGATGCGCTTTGGAGATGTCGCGCGTCCACACGGCGGCGGCGAGGCCGTAGACGGTCGCGTTGCCTTTGGCGATCGCGTCGTCAGCATCTTTGAATCGAATTGTCGCCAGCACCGGGCCGAAAATTTCCTCTCGTGCGATTTTCATGTTCGGATCGACATCGTCGAAGATCGTCGGCTTCACGAAGTAGCCCTTGCCGGTGCCGATGTCCGCGCGCTCGCCGCCGCAGACGAGCTTCGCACCTTCGCTTTTTCCGGCCTCGATGTAGCTCATCACCGTTTCCATCTG
>QHVY01000483.1 GCA_003223695.1 Acidobacteriota bacterium | reverse complement strand
CCGAATCAGATCATTAATAATGTGGTGGTCGTCCTCTCGGGCATCGGAACCGCCGAGTTCACGGTGTTCGACGCCACCCACACGCCGATTTCCAACCAGGAAGTCGCGCTCCTCGGAGAGTGTGGCAATCCATGCGGATGCGCGTCGCAAAAGACCGACACCAACGGCAAAGTGCGGTTCGAGGGTGTGCCGCTCGGCACCGCGGCCGCGCGCGCGACACGCGTTGGATTCAACTCCATCGACGGCACGGTGACCGGAACGGTGCTCAATCCCGACAACACGCCGGCGCTCGGCGCGGACGTGAAGCTGACCGCGAAAGTCTTCGACGAAGACAGTTGCGGTCTGCTCGACGGCATCGCGCAACGCGCGCGAACCGATTCTGCTGGCAAGTTCCGCTTTACCGGCGTGAATGTCGGCAATGTCAGCGTGAACGTGTCGCATCCATTCTTTACAACGAATGTCGGCGCGCACGGAACATTGTCGAAGAACGGCGACAACGTCGACTTCTCGCTGAAGCTCGTCAACACGATCTCCGGGGTTCTGTCGGGCATCGTCTATCTCCCCGATGGCGTCACTCCGGCGGGTGCTGGCGTTGAAGTCACGGCAGCGGGTCCGCTGCCCGACGTCACGGTGAGCACCGACGCGAACGGCCACTACGCCTTCGCGAAAATTTTCCCCGAGGGGACGTACAACGTCACGGCGCGGGATGGCGCGACGGGCGGTCTTCGGCGCGATCAAGTCTATCTGCGCGCTTCGCAGGACCTGATACACAACCTTCGACTGAAGGGCCGCGGAACGGTCAATGTGAACGTCGTCAACGGCGCGGGACAGCCGGTGACGACGAGCGCGTTCGTGCGTCTCGAAGAATCGGAATATCCGAATCGAACGTACGAAGCGGCGCTCGAGGCGGCGAACAACGGCGTGGCCACATTCACGAATGTCTTCGAAGGCCCGCTGACTGCAACCGCGAGCGACGCATTTGCGCGAGGCGGCCGCGCGTCTTCGGTCCTCTCGGGACCGGGCGCGACACTCGGCATGACCGTGGCGATGACCACCACCGGCACGGTCAAGGGACACTTCTTCCAGACCGACGGCGTGACGCCGATTCCGTTTGGCGCAGTGCGGCTGGTGATCAACGGGACGACGACCGGTCAGGCGACGACCAACGCCACCGACGACGTGGGCGCCTTCAGCTTCTCCTATGTGCCCGCCGGTCCGGTGCGCCTCGAAGCGCAGGATCCGCAGACGGCACGTTCCGGAATCGCCGCGGGGTCAGTGACCACCGAAGGCGAAACCGTCACGCTCGACATCAAAGCGCAGGGACTCGGAACCGTTCAGGGTCTCGTCACGAGCAACGGCGCTGCACAACCGGGCGCTCAGGTCATGATCGACGCCGGCCAGATTCACGCGTCGACAATTACCGACTCCACGGGCCAGTATTCAATCGGCGGAGTGCCGGAAGGCCGCGTGGTCGCGACGGCGAGTCTGAGCGGAAACTTCCTCACCGGCACGAATAGCGGCGTGCTCGCCGGCGAGGCCTCGACGCTGACGCTCGACGTCGCGCTCCGCGATTCGGGAAAGATCAGCGGCAAAGTTCTCAGCGCGAACGGCGTGACTTCCGCGCCGCTCTCGTACATCACCGCGCTCGCCAGCGGCTCGACGCTTTCGACGACGAGCGACACACAAGGGAACTTTACGTTCGATCGCGTTCCCATCGGATCCGTCTCCCTCAGCGCCTCTGTCCTCGCCGGCATCGATAAGAGTGTCGGGAGCACAGAAGTTCTGGCAAACGCGACGTCCAACGTCACGCTGACGCTGAATGGCGTCGGCTCGATCACCGGCCGCGCGCTCGATTCAGGCGGTCTGCCGATTGCCGGCGATATCTCGGTTACTGGGAGCGGCGCGTTCCCGTACAGCTTCACCGTTCAGTCGCAGAGCGACGGCAACTTCGCACTGCCGCAGGTGCTCGCCGGTCCGTTCACGGCAACGCTGCGCGCGAAGTCCGGCGAGTTGCCGAGCGGCTCGGTGACGGCGCTCGTCGTTAGGTCGGATGGTGCGACGCCCGCGGTCGGCGCGAATGTCACGCTGCAACTCGATCCCAATCGTGGCACGGTCGCGCTGCAGACCGGAACCGACGGGCGGTTCACCGCGCGCGGTGTTCCTCTCGGCGGCTTCACGGTCCGCGTCAGTGATCCGATCACGAACGGCCTTGCGCTGACACAGAGCACGCTGGTGAACAACAGCGACACGCTCGACCTCCACACGATCGTCCTCGACGACAAGCCGCTGATGGTTGTCTCTGTCGCTCCGCCTGATGGCACGACCGGCGTGGCGATCAATGCGCCGATCGTTCTCACATTCAGCAACTCGCTGCAGAGCGCGGCCGGCATCTCCGTCCTCGACGGAACGAACACGATCGGCGCATCCGCCACACTCTCCGCCGACGGGAAGAGTGTGACGCTCAACGGCACATGGCCCGACTCGAAGCAGCTCACGGTTCTCGTGAGCACTGCGACGTCCGATATCTTCGGCCGCCACCCGCTCGCATCGTTCTCATCGAGATT
>QHVY01000482.1 GCA_003223695.1 Acidobacteriota bacterium | reverse complement strand
GCGAGGATCGACGCCAGCGTGGCCGATGTCGAACCTTTGCCGTTGGTTCCGGCGACGATGATCGACGGATAAGCGCGCTCGGGGCGGCGTAACGCGCGAAGCACCGCGCGCATCCGATCGAGACCGGGGCGGATTCCCGACCCCTGCAGAGAGTCGAGCCAGGCGAGATGCTCGCTCACTTCGGGCAGAAGATTCGAAGGAAGCGAGCCAGCGTCGGCTTCATCAATGAGCGCGGCGTGATCAGATCCACCATTCCGTGCTCGACGAGGAACTCGGCGCGCTGGAATCCCTCGGGAAGGGTTTGACGGATCGTCTGCTCGATCACCCGAGGACCGGCGAAGCCGATGAGCGCCTTCGGTTCGGCGATGTTGAGATCACCGAGCATCGCGTAGGACGCAGTGACTCCGCCGGTCGTTGGATCGGTGAGAACGGAAATGAACGGAAGGTCTGCATCGGCAAGACGGGCGAGGGCCGCAGAGATCTTTGCCATCTGCATCAGTGACAGGATGCCTTCCTGCATGCGCGCACCGCCGGACGTGGAGACGATGATCAGCGGCTCCTTCTTGTCGATGGCCCGTTCGATTGCCTGCGTGATTTTTTCGCCGACGACCGAGCCCATCGAGCCGCCCATGAAGTTGTACTCCATCGCGCAGATCACCACACCCATGCCGTCGAGTTTCCCCTCGGCGCACAAAACCGCGTCACCTTTGCCAACGCGCTGTTCGTAGACCTTCAGGCGGTCGCGGTATCGCTTGGTGTCGCGAAACTCCAGCGGATCGCCGGAGCGGATGTTCGTGGCAAATTCTTTGTACGTTTTCTCGTCGAACAACTGCTCGAAGCGTTCGCGCGCGCCGATCCGAAAGTGATAGCCGCACTTCGGGCAGACGTTGAGGTTCTGAGCGACTTCTTTGCGATAGACGATCTCTTTACAATCATCACACTTGATCCACAGTCCCTCGGGGATCGTGACCTGCCGCTCGGCCGCCTCTTTCGGTTTTTTCTCTTTGCGGAACCACGCCATCGGACGGCGACTCTACCGCGGAACTAAATCTCGCGAAAGATGTACGGCCTCAGCACATCGAGCCGTTCCTCGAGTTTCGACGGTTCGAGGACCTTCAGCGTTGCGGCGACGGATGACAGCAGCGAGTTCCCATCCTGCGGCGTGTAGCAGAAGCCGACCACTTTTCGTGGTTGCGGCACGGTCACGGTGGAAAGCGGAATGACCGTTTGCGAGAAGATGCGGCCGAAGTAGCCGTGATCGCGTCCAAAGGAAAAAATCTGATTCACCGATCGCCGCTCCGTCACGGCAATGCGCGTGTTGGCACGAATGCGCGATTTCACTTCTTCCGCGGTGATGTCATAGCCGAGCTCCAGGTCGAACCAGAGCGTGTGCATGTACTGCGTGTTGATCTTGATCGCCGATGAGAAGAGGTTGAGCTTCTCGCCGAGAGTTTGGAAGAGGTGATAGGCGTCGCGCGCGTGATGCGTCCCAAACTCGGGATCGTCGTGCTTCCCCGCTTCAGGCGAAGCGATGAAGTCCTTCGAATCCGAGACGTCATTCGCTCTGCGCATGCAGACGAACCGCCCGGCATCGAGATGCGCCTTGCCATTTTCCCAGCCGATGGTTTTGAGGAGAACGGAGATGTTGTGAGTGTTGCAGGACACGATCTGCACGAAGCGATCATCAGGTCCGACGACCTCATCGTTGATTCCGCGCGCATACGGTTTGCCAAATCCGAATTCCGAGTGCTTTTGTTTTCGTTGCCCGCGGGCGTGCAGTCGACGACCACGCTTGCGCGTTCGATTGCCTCTTCCGCGGTGTACGAAACGCGGTGACCGAGAGCGGCGAAATCATCGCGAGCCTCCTCATCAGTCGCGAGGCGCGCTCCGTGATTGATCAACTGATTGACTTTGGCTCGGTCGCCCACCGCGGGCGTTCGCTTGTGAAACGTGACCTCATCGATGCCCCAGCATTCCTTGAACTGGTTGAAAAGTCCGATCAGCGGCTCGCCGATCGTTCCCGTGCCGACAACGTGCACGATAATCTTCTTCTCTGCCACGCGCTGGATTGTAGCAACCGCCGTGCTCGTTTTGGTCGTCGCGTACAATCGCCGCTCCCCATGGCCACGAAGCCCGAACCCGCCGAGAAACTGATCGCCTCGAACAGAAAGGCGTTTCACGACTACTTCGTCCTGCAGAAAGCCGAAGCAGGCATCGCACTCACAGGTACCGAAGTGAAGTCGCTGCGCGAGGGACGCGCGAATCTGAAGGACAGCTACGTCAACTTCGAGCACGGCGAGGCGTACCTCGTCGGCGCGCATATCTCGCCCTACAGTCACGGCAATCGCCAGAATCACGATCCGGAACGAAAGCGAAAGCTCCTGTTGCATCGAAGGGAGATCGATCGGCTGCAAGGACAGGTGGTGGAGAAGGGATTGACGATCGTTCCGCTGCGGCTCTATTTCAAAGGCGGCAAAGTGAAAGCTGAGATTGCAGTCGTGCGCGGCAAGAAGCTTTACGACAAACGCGAGAGCGAGAAGCGACGGGAGCTCGATCGCGAGGCCGAGGCGGCGATGAAACGATAGTGTGGCTATAGCGCTACACCTGTGACGTATATAAGCCACAAAATCGGCGGGTGGCGGGTGGCGGGTTGCGGGTGGCAAGTGATTGTGTGATTGATACTTACCTCTGAAAAGACGCCCTCATCAGTTCGTGGCACCGCCTCTGCTCAAGGCGGGTTTGGACATGAACGCACAGCGGAAGACGATCAATACACCCGTAAGCATCAGCGGCATCGGTCTCCACTCTGGCATTTACACAACAGTCAAACTCAAACCGGCAGGTCCCGGCAGCGGGATCACCTTCATTCGCGCTGATCTCGATGGTCTGCGCATCCCGGCGTTGCAGGCTTCGACGACGGCACTCGATTACGCGACCACAGTTGGCAGGGACGACGTTTCGGTGGGAACCGTCGAGCATCTTCTTTCCGCGCTGATGGCCAGCGGGATCACCGACGTCGACATTCACATCAACGGTCCGGAAGTGCCGATCGTCGATGGCAGCGCACTTCCGTTCATGCATCTGATCGATGCCGGAGGCGTGCGGCAACTCGGAACAGAAGTGCCGCTGCTC
>QHVY01000489.1 GCA_003223695.1 Acidobacteriota bacterium | reverse complement strand
GGCTATGTCTATATCGCAGACACCGACGACGATACGATCCGGCTGTTCTACCCATCCGGCAACGGCGTGGTCTTCAGCGCATTCCTCGGTCTCTACACCGGAAGCATCCAGTTGCCCGGCACCACGGACGGAACTGTCGGAAACGCGCGATTCGATCATCCCGCGGCGATCACCGTCACGCCTAACGGAACTCTCTACGTTGCCGACCTCGGAAGTGGTCTCGTGCGGCGGGTTCAGGGACCGACCGGCAACGTGACGACTGTCGCTGGAAAGGCGCACGAATTCAATGCGCCTCAAGGCATCGCGGTCGATGCGAACGGAAATGTGTTCGTCGCCGACACCGATGACAATGTCATTCGCAGGGTCGCGTCCGACGGAACGGTCAGCACGTTCGCCGGCGCCGCCGGCCAGTCGGGATTCTCGGACGGATTGGGCGCATTGGCGCAGTTCAATCATCCCACCGGGATCGCATTCGATGCCCTCGGAAACCTTTACGTCGCCGACACAGGCAATAACGCCGTTCGCAGAATCGCGCCGTCGAGTCTTGTGACGACAGTCGTGGCCGCGGGGATTCTGAACGCTCCGGCCGGCCTCGCGTTTGATTCGTCGGGACGTCTGCTCATCGCCGACAGCGGCAATCACCTGATCCGCATCGCGACAGCCGTGGCACCCGCAACGCCCTCACGCCATCGCAGCGTGGCGCATTGACGCCGCTTGCCGCGCGCGCTCAATGAACTCATATTGTCTGGTACACCAACTTTTCAGGAGAAAGATCATGCGCCGACTCGCTTGGATGCTGATGCTGAACGTGTTGCTGAGCGCCACTACAGCCGCTGCCGCTCCGCTGCTGTTCGAGGAGAACCGAGGACAGATGACGCGCGGGTGAAGTTCGTGTCGCGAAGCTCCGACTCGGCGCTCTTCCTCACGTCGACCGCGGCAGTTCTGTCGATGCGCCAAGGCTGGACGATCGCATCCGCGCGAATGGAGTTTGTCGACGCGAACGGCGCAGCGATCATTCGAGGTGACGAGACTCAGTCCGCGCGAACGAACTATTTCATCGGAGACGATCCCTCCGGCTGGCGCGCAAATGTGCCGGCTTATGCGAGAGTCGAGTACCGCGAGCTTTATCCCGGCGTGAATCTCGTTTTTTACGGCCGCGACCGGCAACTCGAATACGACCTGGTCGTTGCACCCGGCGCGGAGCCGAGTCGAATCGCGTTCCGCTTTCGCGGCACGGAAGGGCTGAAGATTGACGAGAGCGGCGGGCTGTCGCAGCGCGTCGGCGATCGGGAAATCATCATGCACGCTCCGACCGCGTATCAGGAGATCGACGGCAGACGGCGACTGGTCGCTGCGCGGTTCGTCATCAGGAAGAAGAACGTCGTCGCGTTCCGTTTCGGCTCGTACGACAAAGAGCGGGCGCTCTCGGAAACGCGTACATGACCGGTCGCACGAACTCGTTCGATTTCCCAACGACCATCGGATCTTCGCAGCCTGCGCCCGCCGGCGGTGATGACGTGTTCGTGACCAAAGTCGCGCCGAACGGATCGATTGTCTACTCCACTTTTCTCGGCGGCAACGACAGTGACGATGGAACAGCCATCGCGGTCGATGCGACAGGCGCGGCGTACGTGACCGGATTCACAGCGTCGGGTAATTTCCCCAAGGTCAATCCGTATCAATCGACGTTCAGCGGCACCTCCGCGTTCTTCATAACCAAGCTCGATCCGACGGGATCCTCGCTCCTTTACTCGACCTATCTGGGCGGAAGTGCTTTCAATTACGAGGGCCCGGGCGCCTTTGGCATCGCCGTCGATGCGACCGGCTCCGCTTACGTTTCGGGCGTCGCTGTTTCGGACAGCTTCCCGACGAAGAATGCGTTCCAGTCAACGGGATTCGGCGGCGGCGGAGGCGACGCCTACGTCGCGAAGTTCACTCCCTCCGGATCGGACCTCGTTTATGCAAGCTACCTCGGCGGGAGCGGATACGAATTCGCGGAGCGCATCGCGCTCGACGCAGCCGGCAACGCATATGTCACCGGCGCGACCGCTTCCAGCAATTTCCCGACCACAGTCAACGCGTTCCAGACGACGTTCCACAGCACGACCGGAGGCTTCAACGCGTTCGTGACGAAGATCAATGCCTCGGGTACGGCGCTTTCGTATTCAACCTACCTCGGCGGGACGGGCGACGACCGCGGCTTCGGAATCGCTGTCGATGCGAGCGGCGCCGCATACGTGGCAGGTTTCGCGGGGTCCACCGACTTTCCGACGGCGAATGCCTTGCAGCCGGTATTCGGCGGCGGTCCACGCGATGTGTTCGTTTCGAAGCTGAATTCTGGAGGCTCATCGCTCGTGTACTCCACGTTCATCGGCGGAAGCAGCGTAGATGAGGCGACCGACATCGCGATCGACAGCGCCGGCAACGCGTACGTCACCGGCGTCACGGGATCGCCGAACTTTCCAAACATTCATCCACTCCAGTCCGGCCTGAAAGGTCCGTATGACATTTTTCTGTTGAAGGTGAATGCGGCCGGCACAGGCCTATTCGACGTACCTTGGCGGAACGGGCGGCGAATTTGGCCAAGGGATCGCCGTCGACACGGCCGGGGCATTTGTGTACGTCGCCGGCAAACCGACTCCACCGACTTTCCAACCCTGAATGCCGCCCAGCCGGCGAACGGGACCGATCCGGCCTTCGCAGGGCTCGGATTCACTGATGCGGTCCTCGCGCGAATCGACTCCAACGGATCGACGCCATCAGCGGACGTATCCATCGCGAAGTCAGATGCGCCCGACCCGGTGACAACGTGGAGCAACCTGACCTATACCTTGTCAATCCATAACTCCGGTCCCGACACGGCCTCGAACGTGACCGTCAACGATCCGTTGCCTTCGAGCACGCTTTTCGTTTCCGCTTCGACGACGCAGGGAAGTTGCTCCGGGACGTCAACGGTTTCCTGCTCGCTCGGCACGCTTGCGAACGGCGGCATGGCAACGGTGACGATCGTGGTTACGCCGACGGTCGAAGGTCAGATCACAAATACGGCCAGTGT
>QHVY01000488.1:510-2811 GCA_003223695.1 Acidobacteriota bacterium | reverse complement strand
CCTGATCGCGGTCGGCAGCGGCGATCTCGAAGTCGCGAAACGCTTCGGCGATCTTCCGATGATCACGCCGCGATCCGCTGCAGACGCGCTCGAGGGCGCGATCCGTCGCAAGGGCGCGCTTGTCTCGGAGAGCTTCTCGCTCAAATTCGATAAACACGTAGGCGATAGTGTCGATTTGCCGACGGGGAGGTTTCCAATCACAGGAATCTACCGCGATTATTCGAACGATCGCGGCGTCGTGGTCATGGACCGCGCGCTTTACGTCCGCACGTTCGGCGACGACGCGATCAACACTGTCGTCATCTACCTGAAGCCCGGGGTTAACGCCGAGGAGGCGCGCGCAAGTCTCGAGACGATGTTCGGCCCGAAATATCACGCGTTCGCCGTCACCAACCGCGAGATCCGGACCGCCGTGATGCGCATTTTCGATCAGACGTTTGTGATCACCTACGCACTGATCCTCGAGCGCACGCGCGAGCTCGCCCTGCTGCGCGTCATCGGCATGACCGTGGCGGAAGTGCGCCGCATGATCGTGCTCGAGTCCGCGATCCTCGGACTGGTATCGACCGTCATCGGCATCGTCATGGGATATGCGCTCTCGTGGATTCTGATCTACGTCATCAACAAGCAGTCGTTCGGCTGGACGATCGAGTTCCACACGCCGCTGCGGATCGTCGTCCTCTCGTCCGTGATCACCCTGGTGGCGGCGACGCTCGCCGGACTGGCTCCTGCCCGGCTGGCCGGCAGAATCGATCTGGCTGCTGCAATCAAATCGGAGTGAGCGGAGTTATGATCCGCAAATGCGTCGGATCGCTTTCGTCTCTGCGCTAGTGCTAGCGTTCGTCAGCGCGCGGCAGCGCGCGATCCATCCCGCTCCGCCGCCGGTCGGGCCGACGTTCAGCAAGGAAGTCTCCCGCATTTTCCAGGCGAATTGCCAGACCTGTCACCACCCCGGCGACATCGGCCCGTTCTCGCTGATGACGTACGCGGACGCGTACCCGCACGCATCAGACATCAAGTACATGACGCAGACGCATCAGATGCCGCCGTGGAAGCCGGCGCAAAGCTGCGGGATCTTTGACAGTCCGCGGATTCTGTCGCAGCCGGACATCGACACGCTGGCGAAGTGGGCCGGCAACGGCGCGCCTGAGGGGAATCGAGCGGATTTGCCGCCGGCGCTCGACTTCACGGGCGGTTGGGCGCTGGGCCAGCCCGACCTCGTCCTCAGCAACTCGCAGCCATATACGCCGCCCGCGCTCGGCGATATGTATCGCTGCTACTCGATGCCGGCAAACACGACGGATCAAAAATATGTCTCGGCGATCGATATCAAACCGGGCG
Source organism: Acidobacteriota bacterium (assembly GCA_003223695.1). Lineage (GTDB taxonomy): Bacteria > Acidobacteriota > Thermoanaerobaculia > Gp7-AA8 > Gp7-AA8 > Gp7-AA10. Next base: position 1,470 of record QHVY01000488.1, on the reverse strand, counting down.
ACCGGCAGACGGTCCATCACGTCATCGCCTTCATCGATACGACCGGCGCCTCCGACAGGCTCGTCGGCTCGGATGGCGGCGCCGGATATCCGTGCTTTGGCGGTCCGGGATTTACGATCACGAATCTCGATGCGACGACACTGGGCGGATGGGCGCCGGGTTATCGCCCGGTGATGCTGCCGGATGGCATCGCGTTCTCGCTTCCAGCGAATTCGCGAATCGTGCTGCAGGTGCACTATCACCCACACGGAACAGTGCCGCTGCCGGACCAAACGCAGATCGGAATTTATTACGCGAAGAAGGCGCCGACGAAGCTGATGCGCGTGCTGCCGCTGATCAACGACACGTTCATGATTCCGCCTAACGATCCGAATTATCGCGTGACCGCCGACTTTACGCTGCCGTCGTTTCCGCCGATCAATACGCACGTCTGGCTCATCGCACCGCACATGCACCTCCTCGGCCGGCAAATGCACGTCACTGCCGCGTCGGTGACGGGGCAGAATCAGCAGTGCCTGATCGCCATCGACGATTGGGATTTCAACTGGCAGGGCATGTACCGTTTCAAGGATCCGATCGCCGTGCCTGCCGGTACGAAGCTGTCGCTCGAAGCGTTCTATGACAACTCGACCGGCAACTGGCGCAATCCGAACGATCCGCCGAAGCCGGTGTCGTGGGGCGAGGCCACCACCGACGAGATGTGCATCGCTTTCCTCGGCTTCACAATCGATAGCGAGAATCTCGCGACCGGTCAAGTCGTCGACACGAGCTGGATCCCGCGAGTGCCTCAGTAGCCGGCTAAGAGCCGGCTCTACGTAGAGCCGCCTCTCAGGCGGCTCATGGCGCGCGAACCGCGCGTTCATATCCAGTCATCTCGACGTAGCCGACGCCGGTGACCGCCACGTTGCCGAGCGATCCGGTGACGTCGACTGCACCTTCCCAATACGTGACGTTTGTCGA
>QHVY01000488.1:0-471 GCA_003223695.1 Acidobacteriota bacterium | reverse complement strand
CGGGTAGGTCGCGCCGCTTCGCGTCGAGTGCCAGCGTCCGGTTGGCTCGATTCGCATCTGGTCGCGGCGGATGTGAATGACAGTGCCCTCACTCGTGACCAGCGATCCCGACGAGCTCAAGTCCGGAGTGCCGTCGTTGCGCCGGATCTGGTACAGCATCAACTCGCTGTCGTTGTCGAACTGAATCGAGAACCAGTCCCATCCCTGCTGGTTTTCGCGCAACTTCGAGCTGCCGAACTCGTGATCCATCCACGCGAGACCTCGGCATCGCTGTCGATTGACGGTGCCGGTCACGTCGAGGCGAGTCATCGAGTAGTAGTGCGAGGCGTAGCCGATCCCTTCGGCCTTGATGCTGATCCCGTTTTCGCCGTGGATCGCCGGCGGCTTGCGCGCGCGCATCACGAGATCGACCGAGTCTTCGCCGTTGAAAGCGACAATGTGCCATGAGCCATCGGCCATCGTCGTCGCGCT
>QHVY01000126.1 GCA_003223695.1 Acidobacteriota bacterium | reverse complement strand
TCGTTGACGCCGGGCTGCCACCGCTGCGAGGCCGCGTCGCGGATGCCGCATGGGTGCGCCTCGCCCGCGCAGCGGAAGCGCACGGAACGGCGCTTCTTGTTTCGACGCCATACCCGCTGACCGGGACGACGTCGGAAGCGATGCTGCGGGCGGAACCGTCAAGAGGTCGATGGCGTGGAGGACTCCTGACCGGAGTGGAAACGACGCTGCGGCTGGAGAAGCATCGGCGCAAACGTCCGGGGGAATCTGTCGCAGTGCTTTTTCATGCTCCGGAAGCGTTGGCCGTTGGCTGTTGGCCGCTGGCCGATGCATACACCTCGGCCAACGGTCAACGGCGAACGGCGAACGGATGACGCGCATCGCCTGCTTCTTCGTCCCGATGTTTCCGCTCGCCGCCCGGCTGCGCAGCGAGCCGGAGCTGCTGCACGAAGCGATGGCCATCGTCGAAGGAAACGGCAACAACGCGCACGTCGTCGCGGCGACTCGGCGCGCGCGCAAGAAAGGAATTCATACCGGCCTGTCGCTGACGCAGGCGCGATCGATTCTGCCGAAACTGATCGCCCGCGGACGCGACAGCGCATGCGAGCGCACCGCGCAGGAGGCGCTGCTCGAAGTCGCCGAAAACTTTTCACCTCGCATCGAAGATGCAGGCGACGGGCTCGCATTCGCCGACGTCAGCGGAACCGAGCGGCATTACCCGAACGAAGAGGAGCTCGGAAAAGCGGCGATCCGGGCAATCGAGGCGATCGGCTTGCCCGCGCGTACCGGCATCGCAGCGAGCAAACTGGCCTCCAGAGTCGCCGCGGAATTGCCGCAGACGCCCACGGTGGTCAAGCCGGGCGAGGAAGCGAGCTTTCTCGCGCCGCTGCCGCTCGCGCGTCTTTCTCCAGAGCTGGAAGCGGCGGCGATGCTGCAACGATTCGGAATCACATCGATCGGCGATCTCGCCCGCCTCCCCGAAAACGAAATCGCCAGCCGCCTCGGTGAAATCGGACGTGATCTCCATTTCGCCGCGCGCGGCATCGATCCTCGCCCGCTGATACCGCGCGCGCTGCCGCCCGAATTTCGAGAAGGGATGGAGCTCGAGTGGCCGCTGGTCGCGCTCGAGCCGTTCCTGTTCATCGCCAACGCCGCGCTCGACCGGCTTTCGAAGCGGATGGAGTTTCAGGGATTCGCGTGCAAACGCATCGAGTTCACGCTGACGCTCGAACCCGACGGCTACGACGCGCGGGCGATCGATCTTCCTGCGCCGACGCGCGATGTGAAAACGATCCTGACGCTGATCCGGCTCGATCTCGAGAAGCGTCCGCCCGGCGCGCCGGTGATCGGATTCATATTCGTCGCCGTCCCCGACCGGCCACGCCGCGCGCAGCTCTCGCTCTTCGGCCCTGCTGCGCTGTCGCCTGAAAAACTGGCGACCACAATCGCGCGCTTGATCTCGATGCTCGGCGACGGACGCGCCGGCATGCCGATGACTGTGGATGGACATCTTCCCGAGCGCCACGACATCGGCACATTCGCTCCCCCTCCCCCGCCCGACACACGCCGCCCCCCGCCCCGCGCGCGCGGTCTGCTCGCCGCACGCACCTTCCGCCCGCCCATTCCCGTGGAGGTGATCACCAACGGCAACACGATCGCATCCGTGCGCGGCGAAAACATCGAAGGCACAGTCCGCGTCTGCTCCGGCCCATGGCGCATCGAAGAAGGATGGTGGCGTGATGCGCCGGCCGAACGCGAGTACTGGGATGTGGAGCTGTGGGGAGGAGGAATCTACCGGATGTATCAATCGGCGGCATCCAATGGATGGTTTGTAGATGCGAGGTTTGGGTTGTGACTACCGATGGTAGAGAAAACGAGGAATGTTGAATGGTGAATGTTTAATGTTGAATGTGAAGACCGATTCGATTCAAGAGAGATCTTTTCAATTTGCCTGTCGAATTGTTCGATTGACTGAACACCTACATCGGACATCGTTTGCGGCACGCGTGATCAGCCGTCAGCTATTGCATGCCGGAACATCCGTTGGAGCAAATCTCGAGGAGGCAAGTGCCGCTCAAAGCAAACCCGATTTCATTTCTAAATGCAGCATCGCAGCGAAAGAAGCGAGAGAGTCTCGATATTGGCTCCGTCTTCTGATCGCGTGTCATCTCGTTAATTCGAGCAAGCTTGCATCGCTCGTAATCGAGGCAGGCGAAATCGTCGCCATCATCACGACAATCGTGAAAAATGCCGCGAAATCGAAGGCCCGAGGCCTTCATTCAACATTCAACATTCAACATTAAACATTCCTCGTGTCTGCTCCGAAGAAAACAGTCCCCATCTCCTGCGAATACGATCATTTGCCCTACGTCGAAAAGGTTCTCGGCGGCGAACATGAAAAGCCGCAGGAACCCAAGCGGTCGCGCACGCCAAAAAGACCGTACGCCGAGCTCCGCGCCGCGTCCGCGTTTTCATTTCTCGACGGCGCTTCGCTGCCCGAGGATCTCGTCTATTGGGCGGCGCAGAAGGATGTGCCGGCGATGGCGCTGGTCGATACCAACGGCGTCTACGGCGCGCCGCGGTTTTATACAGCGGCGAAAAAGGCGGGGATCAAAGCGCTCGTCGGCGGGGAGCTTGTTCTGGAGGCGGGCGGGCGGGCGTCGGTGCTCGTCGAAAACCGAATTGGATACAAGAACCTTTGCAAACTCATTACCGCCGGCGCTGCGAATCGTGAGAAAGGCAAAGCGCGATTCACCTGGGAGCTCATCGAGGAGTATGCCGAAGGGCTGCACTGCCTCACGCGCGACGATGATGAAACGATCGCCAGGATCACCGGCATTTTCAAGAATCGCACTCATATCGAGCTGCAGCGGCACTCCATTCGCGAAGAGGAACATCACAATCAACGCCTTATCGCGCTGGCAAGAAAACTGAAGTTGCCGCTCGTCGCCACGAATGGCGTCCGTTACGCGAGTCCGGAAAACAAGCCGCTGCATGACGTGCTGACCTGCATTCGCGAAGGTCAGCATGTCGACAACGCTGGCCGGCTCCTCGGCATCAATCGCGAGCGGCACATCAAAAGCGCTGACGAAATGTGGGCGCTGTTCCGCGATGTGCCTCGAGCAGTGAGCAACGCCTGGGAGCTCTCGCAGCGCCTCGACTTCACCCTCGCGAACCTCGGCTACCAATTCCCGCAGTATCCGCTGCCGCCCGGCGAGACCGACATGTCGTTTCTGCGCAAGATCGCCTGGAACGGCGCGACGGCACGCTTCCGGCCGCTCACCGCACGCGCGCAGACGCAGATCGAAAAAGAGTTGGCGATGATCGAGAAGCTCGACCTCGCCGGATATTTCCTCATCGTCTGGGACATCATCCAGTTCTGCCAGCGCGAGAACATCATGGTGCAGGGGCGCGGCTCGGCGGCGAACAGCGCGGTGTGTTACGCGCTGTCGATCACTGCCGTCGATCCGGTGAAGATGGATCTGCTCTTCGAACGATTTTTATCCGAGGAGCGGGGCGAATGGCCGGATATCGATTTGGATCTTCCGTCCGGCGATCAGCGCGAGAAAGCGATCCAGCATGTCTACAAAACCTATGGCGTGCACGGCGCGGCGATGACGGCGAACGTCATCACCTATCGCGATCGCTCCGCGGCGCGTGAAGTCAGCAAAGCGCTCGGCTTCTCGCTCGAGCAGGCCGACAAACTCTCGAAATGCATCTCCACGTATCACTTCGGCGAGATTCGCGAAACGATGAATGAGATGGGGCAGCAGCTCGCACAGATCGGATTCGATCCTGCCGATCTCCGCGTGCAACACTTCATGCGTCTTCAACTGCAGATTCAAAACCTTCCCCGTCACCTCGGCCAGCATTCCGGCGGGATGGTCATGGCCCGCGGACGGCTCGACGAGGTCGTGCCGCTCGAACCGGCGTCAATGCCCGGCCGCGTCGTCATTCAATGGGACAAAGACGACTGCGCCGACCTCGGCATCATCAAAGTCGATCTGTTAGGCCTGGGCATGCTGCAGGCGATCGAAGAAGCGATTCCGCTCATTCGCGAGAAACAAGGCGTGGATGTCGACCTCGCCCATCTGCCGCAGGACGATCCGCTCGTCTACAAAATGCTCAACGAGGCGGACACGGTCGGCATGTTCCAGGTCGAGAGCCGTGCGCAGATGGCGTCGCTGCCGCGCAATGCACCGAAATGTTTCTACGACATCGTGGTGCAGGTGGCGATCATCCGCCCTGGGCCGATCGTCGGAGGCATGATCCGCCCGTTTTTTGAACGCCGTCAGGGACGCGCGCCGGTCGAATATCCGCATCCGTGTCTCGAACCGATTCTCAAGCGCACCCTCGGCGTGCCGCTGTTTCAGGAGCAATTGCTGCGCATTGCCATGGTCGCGGCGAATTTCACCGGCGGCGAGGCGGAGGAGCTGCGGCGCGCCATGGGGTTCAAGCGATCGATGGAAAGGATGCAGGAGATCGAAAAACGATTGCGCGCCGGCATGACGAAGAACGGCATCGATCAGAGGGCGCAGGAGCAGATCGTCAAATCGATTACCTCGTTTGCGCTGTACGGATTCCCTGAGTCGCACGCGGCGAGCTTCGCGCTGATCGCGTACGCGAGCGCGTACATCAAGGCGCGGCATCCGGCGGCGTTTTACATCTCGCTGCTCAACGCATGGCCGATGGGCTTCTATCATCCGGCGACGCTGATCAAAGACGCGCAGCGGCATGGCGTGAAAGTGCTGCCGGTCGATGTCAACTACTCAGGCTGGAATTGCCGCTGGGAGCACGGCGGCATGCGACTCGGAATGCGATTCGTGAAAGGGCTGCGCGAGGTGAGCGGAAAAGCGATCGAGAGTGTGGCGGCGGGCTTTAGCCCGCCGATCGGGGGCCTGAAGGCCGCCGCTACACCCTTTTCGTCCACCGATGATCTCGCGTATCGCTGCAAGCTCCGCGACGATCAGCTCACAAAGCTCGCTTACGCCGGCGCGCTGGCGTCGCTCGGGCTGCGACGCCGCGCAGCGCTCTGGCAGGCGGCGCAGGCAGCGCGATCACCCGGAGAATTGTTCGGCGGGCTGAAGCCCGCCGCTACACAATCCCCTCTCATCGAAATGAGTGCGGGCGACGAGACTCTCGCCGATTACGACAGCATGCAATTGACCACCGGTCCCCATTTAATACAACATTTTCGTACACAATTAAAGCGCGACAACGTGCTTTCGGCCCGCGATCTGAAGCGCATTCCGAACGGCAGGCGCGTGGCAACGGCGGGTGCAGTCGTCGTGCGCCAGCGGCCAGGAACGGCGAAGGGATTCGTCTTCCTGACGCTCGAAGATGAGACGGGAATGTCGCAGGCGATCGTTCATCCGAATCTTTTCCGCGAGCAGCGCTCACTCATCGTCACCTCGCCCGGGTTGATCGTCGAAGGCATTTTGCAAAACACCGACGGCCAATGTTCCGTAAAAGCTGAAAGATTCTGGCCGCTGGAAGGAATGGGCGACGTGGCCAGCCACGATTTTCACTGAGCGTTACAATGAATTCGTCATGACCACCAACCCGCTCGTGCCGGTCCCGGCGGCCGAGCCGACTGTACGCGCCGCGCGTGCGCCAAAGCAGCGTCCGTCGAATGCGGAGATTGCGGCGTGGACTCTTGTCGGCACATTGCTGATCTACGTGATGTTCGTACGCATCGTCGCGGCGGTGATCGGCGGGCTGGCGCTCTATCTGATTCTCGATCGCCTGGCGCTGTCCCTTTCAAAACGAATCCCGGGGATGGCGGCACGCACCACCGCGGTCATTCTCGTGACTCTTGTCGGCGGTGGCGTGGTCATCGGCGCGGCGGCGTTTTCAATCTCCTTCCTGCAACATCACGTTGACACCCTTCCGGCGATGATGCGTCAGATGGCCGACATTCTTCGCTCCACTCGGCTGTGGCTCGGCGGCTACGGTCACCAGCTCATCCCGGATGTCATGACCGACGCGGAGACGATCAAGACCGGAATGGTCGACTGGCTGAAAAGACATGCCGATGCTCTCAAAATCGCCGGCGGCACATTCAGCATCGGCCTGCTTCATGTCGTCATGGGCATGCTGCTGGCGATCGTCGTTTTTTTCCGTCACGTGACGCATCACGACGACGAAGCGCGCGGCCCGCTGGCGATGTATCTCACGGAAAAGGTCGATCGTTTCGCGCACGTGTTCTCGCGGATCGCTTCGGCGCAGATCAAAGTCTCGCTGTTCAACACGTTCATCACCGCGCTGTACCTGCTCACGCTGCTGCTGCTCGGCAGGACGATTCCGTTCATGACGACTCTGATCGTCATCACATTCATCTTCGGACTGATCCCGATCGTCGGCAATATCGTTTCCAATGCCGTGCTCGTGATTCTGTCCCTCGGCGTTTCGGGCGGAACGGCAATCGTTTCGCTCGTCTTTGTTGTGGCCCTCAGCAAACTGCAGTACGTGCTCACATCACGGCTGGTCGGAGGCGAAGTCGACTCACAGGCCTGGGAGATTCTATTTGCGATCATCGTGGGTGAAGCGGCGTTCGGCATCTCCGGCGTGATCATGGCCCCGATTGTCTACGCGTTCGTCAAAGGCGAGCTGCGCGAACGCAACCTCGTATAAAAGAAGGAGTGTTGATGTACCGACGGATTCTCGTTCTCCTGGTCTTCCTGTTCCCGGTCATCGCCGCCGCGGAACTCGCGTATGCGTACGCGTGGAAGGATGGCGCGAACACCACCGTGTTGCTGAGCGATGCCAAGATCGACGAGAAAGCTTTCGGCGATCACTTCGCGCTGACCGACCTCGCCCGAAAAGACAAATTCACCGGTGTGCAGGCGACGATCACACCGAAAGGTGAAGTCGAGAGCGGCACGATCTACACCGCGGCTGAAGATGGCTATTTCGACGCTGTCGGCATGCACAAGTTTCAGAAGAAGACGCAGACGGCGTCGGAGATTGCCGGCAAACTGTCAACCGAAAAGGAACATCACTTCTTCAAGACGACCTTCGCGTACAACGCTGAGTTTCACGCGCCGATCGGACCGCAGCCGAAGAAGAAGTGACGTTTTACGGCGTCCGCGGCTGGAGAATGATTTCGCGCGCCAGCCTCTCGCCGACGATGTCGCGGATCGCTGAGCGGTCGCGGTAGCCCTGCTCCACCTTCGGGTCGCCTCCGAGAAGCGATGTTGTGAGAGCGTCCGCTTTCGCTTCATTGGCTTCCATCGTCGCCAGATCCTTGTACTCGGTCATGAGCAGGACGTCCCAATCAGCCCCAGTGTGCGATTCGGTGGTCAGAACTTTGTACGAGAGAATCATCCCTTGCTGCTTCAGCGCTTCCTGCTCTCGCTTCCAGTCGGTGGTGAGGTATGTCATGTACGCATTGGTCATTCCTGAGTGCGTGTGCACGAAAGTCATCGTCCACACCGATCCGTTCCGATAAGGACGGGTAACCATTTGGGCGTAACCGACGGCGGCGGCGATCAAAATGACGAGACACGTGTAGAGGACGAGACGATGCATTCGCATGAGATTGCTCCTTTTTTCCTTGACCGATCGAGGAGCAACCTATGTCCGCCTAGCGGAGGTGTCAAGGAGCCGATCGATCTTCGCCGCCAGCACGAAATCGCTGCGCGTCAGTCCGTCGATTTTGTGCGTCCAGATTGTGATGCGCACCTTGCCCCAGGCCACGTAGATGTCGGGGTGGTGCCCCTCCGCCTCGGCAATCGCCCCAACTTTGTTCGTGAACGCCAACGCCTCGGCGAAATCTTTGAAGCGGAACTCCTTCTCCAGGTGGTGCTCATTCACCACGTTCCAATCGCTGCCGAGTGAGTCGCGGATGGCTTTCAGTTCCTTTCCCTTCAGCGGCGGCACGCCTCCGCGGCAGGGAATGCATTTCTCCGCCGCGAGGAGAAAAGGTTTGAAATCGTCGGCGGCGACGTGATGGCGGAACGCCTCCACGCCGTCGATGAAAACGACCGGCACGTCATTCGAGAATCGCCGCTGCAATTCCGGATCACGGTCGATATCGACTTCCTGTGCGGTCAAGCCTGCGGCGTGAATCGCTTCTTTTGCGTCGTCGCAAAGCGGACAGTCGCTCTTCGTGTAGAGCGTCACTTCCATCGCATACACTCTACTGCAGATGGAGAGATTGGATCTCAACGGCAAAGTCGCGCTTGTTACCGGCGCCTCGCGTGGAATTGGACGTGAGACAGCGATCCGCATGGCCGGCGCCGGAGCGCGGGTCGCCGTGAACTATCACCGCAGCGAAGCCGAGGCTCTCGACGTCGTCCGTGAGATTGGCGAAAACGCGATGCCGATTCACGCTGACGTCTCTGATCCCGCCGACACCGAGGCGATGGCGAACGCGGTGATCGAGCGCTTCGGCCGGATCGATATTCTGGTGAACAACGCGGCCACATATGCCATGAACACGTTTGAAGGAGCCGACTACGCCGCCTGGCAGCGAGGATGGCATCGCACCTTCGCGCTCAATATTTTCGGCGCGGCGAACGCCGCGTTTCTGGCGATGCGTTCCATGCGCCAGAACGGCGGCGGGAAAATCATCAACATCGCATCGCGCGCCGCGTTTCGCGGCGAGACGGAATTCGCCGACTACGCTGCATCGAAAGCTGCGCTCGTCAATTTCACGCGTTGCATCGCTCGAGCGTGTGCGAAAGACAATATCGTCGCCAGTTGTGTCGCGCCGGGCTTCATCGAGACGGAGATGGCGCGCTCAGAGCTCGAAGCGCACGGCGACGACATCATCAGTCAGATTCCGCTTCGCCGCGTCGGCAGCGTGGCCGATGTCGCCTCGGTAATTTTATTTCTCGCTTCGCCGATGGCTGACTACCTCAACGGTGTCACCATCGACGTGAACGGCGGTTCCTGGTTCCATCGTCCTGATCATTGCTGCAATCGCCATTCTTCTGGCGCTCGGGCTCGCCTATGTGCCGATGCGCATCCTGCTGACGCAGATGGCGAAACGAGTCGTTGTCTTCATCCAGCGCGAACGCGATCGTCGCGGGCTTGCGCGCGGAACGCCGGACCGGCGAAGAACTTAGCTTTTCTTCGCCAGCGCCTGCTTGAGGACCGCCTCGAGCGATGCGGTTTCGTTCGGCATCACTGCACCAATTTTCCGCCACACGATGCGCCCGTCGCGGCCGACGATGACCGATGTCGGCAGGACGGTGGTTCGGAGCGCGTTCGCGACTCGGGCATCAGGATCGAGCGCAATCGGATAGGTAATCTTGTTCTCGGTCACGAATTGCTTCACGCCATCGATGCCGGTGTCATCCACACTGACGCCGACGACTTTGAGGCCGCGAGCGCGATATTTCTCGTGCAGCGCCTGCAGCTCCGGAATCTCGAATCGGCAGGGGCCGCACCACGTCGCCCAGACGTTAATCAGAACGACGCTGCCTTTCTCGGATGTGACATTGAACGGTTTGCCGTCGAGAAGCTCCGCGGTGTAACCGGGCATCACATCGCCAACGTCGGCTTTCGATCCGCTTTCTTGCTGTGAGGTTTTGGTGGCCGGCTTTCCTTTGCCGCGCGGAACGCTCGACTGCTGCTCGCGCGCACACGCTGCGAGCAAGAGCAGGACGATCACTGCCCGTTTCATGGCGAGCGATTCTATTCTTCTTGCTCTTCTTCCGGCTTCTTGCCGCGAGGGATGACTTCCGGCTCCGCAAGAACCTCTTCGACCGGCACTGCTGCCTCCGGCGTCGGGATCGCTTCGGCACGCAGGTGGGTCACGCCGACCACTACTCGCTCCGGATCATCGAGCACCTTCACGCCCCCGGGAAGTTGTAGCTCGGAGATGCGGATGTACTGGTGCATTGCCAGTTGCGAGACTTCGACATCGATCTTGTCGGGGATGGCGTTCGGCAAGCACTCGACGTGCAGATCGCGAACCTGGAAGTCGAGAATGCCGCCCTCCTTCACGCCGATCGGCGTTCCGGTGACGTGGACTGGAACGGTGGTGCGAATCACCTCGTCCATCAGGACGCGGACGAAGTCGATATGAGTCATTTTGCGGCTGATCGGATCGATCTGAATATCCTTGATCATCGCGTGCCGCTGCTGATCCGTGCCGGACATCTTCAGAATGAAAATCGAGCGGACGCCATGCTCGCTCCTTTGGATGAGCTCCGTGACCGCCTTGCGATCGACAGTGATTGGCACGGTCTCGCGATGGCCGCCATAGACAACGGCGGGCACTTTTCCCGAACGACGGAGTCGTCCGGCAGCGCCTTTGCCCTGCTCCTCCCTCCGCACAACTTCTAACGTGAGCTCAGCCATAACAAACCCAACTCCTTCTTCCAGTGATGCGGCGAAAGTCGCTAAACCGTGCGGAATCAGAGAAATTCCCAGTTTCCTGTGTAGGGCGCGGCTGCGCCGCGCCGAACCGCAGCGGCACGACGCAGTCGTGCCCTACATTTCAAATAGGGAGCTCACCGAGTCCTCGCTATGGATCCGCTTGATCGCCTCGGCAAGGAGCTCGCCGATCGACAAGGTCTTGAGCTTCGGGCACTCTTGCTCTTTGTCGGATGTCGGCATGCTGTTCGTCGCGATCACACGATCGAGCTGCGAGCTATTGATCCGCTGAACAGCAGGACCGGAGAGAACCGCGTGAGTGCACGCCGCAGAAATCGCACGCGCTCCTTTCGCCAGAAGCGCTTCAGTGGTGTGGATGAGCGTGCCGGCGGTGTCGATGATGTCGTCGACCACGAAGACGTTGCGTCCCTCGACGTCGCCGATGATGTTCATCACTTCGGTCTGATTCGCTGCAACGCGCCGCTTATCGATGATGGCCAGAGTGGCGCCGAGGCGCTTGGCGTAGGCGCGGGCGCGTTCGACGCCGCCGGCGTCCGGCGAGACGATCGTCACATCGCTCAGCTCGAGATCGCGAAGATGCCGGACGATGACCGGGGCCGCGAAAAGGTGATCCACCGGAATGTTGAAGAAGCCCTGAATCTGCGACGCGTGCAGATCTAGTGTCAGCACTCGATCGGCTCCGGCGGCGCTGATCAGATCCGCAACCAGCTTGGAAGTAATGGGGACGCGCGGTTTATCTTTCCGATCCTGCCGAGCGTATCCGTAATATGGCAGCACCGCTGTGATGCGACGAGCTGAGGAGCGCTTGAATGCGTCGAGCATGATCAGCAGCTCCATGAGGTTGTCATTCACGGGCGGAGCAGTCGGCTGGATGACGAACACATCCGCGCCGCGAACGTTCTCGTCGATCTGAACGTAGTTCTCGCCGTCGGAAAAGCTGTAGAGCGAAACGCGGCCGGGCTCGATCTGCAGCAAACAGCAAATCTCCTGAGCAAGACTCGGGTGCGATCTCCCGGTGAAGACTTTCAGCGGACCGTACACAGGCGTGAAGATTATAGCGACCGGCGATTTTCTTGCACCGTGAAATGCAGGAGACTGTCCATGACTGAGCCTCGTACCGAAAATCTCGTCGAGAAGCCGCTGCCGGAACCGACTCGCGTCACAGTGGAGGAAGTGAAGGCGCGGATCGATCGCGGTGAGCCGATCGCATTTCTCGACACGCGCTCCGAAGAAGCGTGGGCGAAATCGGATATTAAAATCAAAGGGGCGATCCGCGTTCCGCCGAAAGAGGTCGATCGCTATCTTCAACAGATTCCGCGAAACCGGAGCCTCGTCACGTACTGTACGTGACCCCACGAAGTGTCAAGCGCCCGTGCGGCGCAAAAAATCGCGTGGGACGGCTGGAACAAAGATGTACATCCGCTGTACGGCGGACTCGAGGCATGGCAAAAAGCCAACGGCGCGGTCGAGCCGAAGTGATCCGCAGCTACCGCATCCCGGCAGTGACGGCGGCGAGAATCGATTGAGCGAGATTGATCGCGCGTTTCGACTGTTCGGGACCGAACGCCTCGCCAGGAGTCCCTTCATCGAGGCCGTTCGGATACCGGGAAGGGATGTACATGAGATCGAGCTCGCGAGCGGCGCCTATGAGCGCATCGAGAGCAGAAACACGTGGCTCGAGTAACTCGATTAGCTTCCGAATGCTGTGACCGACGGCGGCGCGTGCACCCTCGATAGAAGTGCACTGCTTTAACCGCTTTTTCTCCGGCCTGCTGGGAGTGAAAACAAGCTGCGGCGTGAAATCCGCCTTCGGCGAGATATCGCGCTTGCCGCAGATCGTCATTTGCCGCCGCAAGCCTCGCTAGTTTTCTTCATAGCAGCCGGATTCCCTCATCGTTCAAGGCGGCGAAGATGCCCGTATCGCGTTTCCTGCCCCGTTCGAATTCCTCCGGCGTGTAAACGAGAATGTCAGTCGCCGTCGGGAGAGCGTCCAGAACATCGATCAGCTCGAGTGGACGACATCCGACCACGCATCGGCGTCTCCACGAGCATAGGAGCCAAACAGAAACGCGGCCGTCGCACCGTGTTGCCGCAGCAAAGGCACAATGCGCTGCTTGATCTCATCGACGTCGAGTGGCGCAGGCCCGCGGAGAATGACCACCTCGTCCACGACCGGATCATACTCGTTCAGCGCAACGTCGCCAGATACGCGGCGATGTCGAGCGCGTCGCGTCGTCCAACGTTCAGATCGGGCATCGCCGTGCCCGGCTTGATTTGCTGCGGGTGTTCGATCCACCTGGTCATCCAGATTTCGTGATTGGCAAAATGGCCGGCGATGTAGCTCCTGCTGGCCATGTCATTCAGCGGCGGACCGACGAGCCCCCGCGGCGATGCATCGCGAATTTCGTGGCAGCTCAGGCATCCATACGCAGCAACGAGTGTCTTGCCGCGCTCCGCATCACCGATGTAGCCGACCGGATGCCGCGCGGGCGTCCAATCGGCGCGCGTGGCATAGGCAAGAAATAGAACGAGGCAGCCGGAGACGACTACGCCGGCAGCGCACAGCGTGAGGCAACCCATCAGGTGATACTCGTGAACACTCGGCAGCTTCTTTTTCCGCATCAGCGAAGCGATTCCAAATAGCTCACGAGTTGATGCAGAACGGCGGCGTCCACGTTGTTTTCCGGCATTTCGCTGCCATGTTTCAGAGCTCGTGAATTGACAATCCAGCCTGAGAGATAGCCGTGCTCGTTTGGCAGATCGATGGCCGCAATCGTGCGCCGCGACGCGAAGTGCGTCAGGTCGGGCGCAATCATCGACGGCTCGGCAACCACACCTCTTATGACATGGCACAAACTGCAGCCAGCGTTGGTGAAGAGAGGCGCGCCGGAGCGATTCACGGCCGGTGTCGCCTCGCGGACAAACCAACGATCGAATTCGGCGGTGTCATCTGCTATGGTGGCCAAATGGCGCAATCTTGGTGGCCAAATAGCCACGGCCGTGAGTTGATGTCGGCCTTGACGATCGATCACCAGTGCGGGCTCGCGCGACCTGAAAGCGCCGCTCCAGGTCACGCTGACAACTGCACCCACCGGTACGTGCAGTTCGTTCGCGGTAACGAAGGAAGCTCCGCCGCGCCGATATACAAGCTGCCACCACTCCCCCATGTCGTTGATCGTGATCATGAGATTCGACCGCGGCGCGTGTGACCGTAGCCAGACGGAACGAAGATCGGAGGCGATTGAAACGATGGCGATGATCGCGGCAATCGCCGAGACAGCGATCGCGCGCTTCCCCCAAGGCGATTGTCTTCGCGAGATGCTCCACCGAAGCACCGTAAGAGACCAGGCAATGCTGGCGATGGCAAGCAGAGTGAATCGCATGTCCGCTGTGATCCGAAGAGCAATTGTCATACTTAGCGCGCTGATTGTTCTGACTTGTCGCGCCAGGCAGCCATCTGCTGCAGTCGCTGCAGTCAATATTTATGCGGCAACGGGGGCGAACGCTCTCGCGCCAATCGCCGCGAGGGCCCTGCCGCGAGCATACGTTCCGAATTCAAAGTCGGGAACCGTCACTGTCATTGACCTCCGCACCTATCGGATTCTCCGCGCCTTCCCTACCGGAAAGACGCCCCAGCATGTCGTCCCTTCGCACGATCTGTCGACGCTGTGGGTCGCGAACAACGACAGTAATAGCCTCACGCCGATCGATCCGCTGACATCGAAGGAAGGCCAGCCGGTGCCGGTCAGCGATCCGTATAACCTCTACTTCACGCCCGATGGACGATTCGCGATGGTCATTGCCGAGGCGCGGAAACGAATCGATTTCCGAGAGCCGAAGACGATGAACCTCGTGCAATCGTTACCAGTGAGCTGCAGTGGCCTCGATCACATCGACTTCACTGCTGACAATCGATACGCAATCGCCACCTGCGAATTCTCAGGTCAAGTGGTGAAGGTTGATCTGGCATCGCGAAGCGTTGTCGGTTATCTCACTCTCGATGTTCGCTCATGGTTCCGGAGAATTTTCAGCCGCCGCAGCCACGCGATGCCGCAAGACATCCGCTCCTCTTCCGACGGCCGGCGATTCTACGCGGCGGATATGTTGGATGACGGAGTCTTCGTCATCGATCCGGTGAAGCTCGCAGTCATTGGATTCATTCACACCGGCATCGGAGCGCACGGGATCTATCCGAGCCGCGACGGCACGAAGTTGTACGTCACGAATCGCGGGTGGAACACGATTTTTGGAGGCAGGCACGGTCCAGGGTCAATCAGTGTGCTCGACCAGACGACAAACACGATCGTCGGAAACTGGCCAGTGCCCGGCGGCGGTAGTCCCGACATGGGAAACGTCACCGCCGATGGAAAAGAGCTGTGGGTGTCCGGCCGTTACGACGATGAGGTCTACGTCTTCGACACCGCCTCCGGGGCACTCACGCACCGGATACCGGTCGGACGCGAGCCGCACGGTCTTTGCGTCTGGCCTCAGCCGGGTCGCTACTCGCTCGGTCACACGGGAAATATGCGGTGAAGAAGGCGGACACGGAGTTGAAACGGATCTTCGACCGGTGGAAGCCGCAGGCGCTCTCGGCTGTTATTATCTTCCATAAGTAAGTACTTGCTCATGGATTCCCCGCCCCCGGTCGTGCAGCGCTTCAGCGGTACCGCTCGGTTCTTCATCATTTGCGCCGCGGCTGGGTTTGCGCTGATTCCGTTCCTCTTCCTGTCGCGAGTGATCGAGTACCACGGCTACCACATCGGCGGCGTGAAAGGCGCCGTCGCAGTGGTCTACCACCTGATCTCAACGCCGGCGCGACGATATAGCGGGCGCCGGCTCATCGGACGGTATGCCGAGATTCGTGACGCCGCCCTGAACCTCGCCGCCTCCTCGGACCTTGTCGAGTTGGAAGAGGAATCGTCGTCAATTGTCGCCGCCTGCTGCGCCTCACTCTTCCTCACAGGTGTCTTTCTCCTCGTCGCCGTGATCGCCGATCAGTATCTCGGACCGCACAACGGACTCGACCCGGCACTACTCAAGAGCATGGAGGGATTCGTTTTCTGCGGCATCGGTGCGTACGTCGCCGTTTTGTATTTCATGGCCGCCCGGCTTTACGCGAATGCGCTGTCATCGCGGTTCATGACAACGAGCGCCCTGCGATCGGCATCCGCCGTTGCTGTCGGCTGGGTCGCCGGCATGGTCGGCATCGACGCCGTTCTTCCGAACAACACCAGCGGCGGCGTGTTCTTTCTCATCGGCCTTTTCTACAACTGGGCGATCGGCGCGATGCGGACCAAAGCGCTGAATTGGCTTGGCGCACCAAAAAGCGATAACGACGAGCTGCCGATTACGATCGTCGAAGGAATCGATGACACAGCGGCCGATCTGCTCAGCGAGTACGGAATCACGACGCTGCAGCATCTCGTGGAAGCGGAACCTGCAGAGCTCAGCGAGCGGACGCTTATTCCAATCAACCGCATTCTGGAATGGATCGATCAGGCGATGCTTATCCAGCGCGTAAAGCGCAACATAGTCGCCATGCGCTCATCAGGCGTGCGCACTGCAACGGATCTGGCGCGCATCTACGCGCACGCGCAGTCACACGATCCGATTGCGGTTGATCTCCTGAAGAGCCTTGCCGAGCGGACAGCCGTCGGTGCGCCGGCGCTTCACATTATCAGCCGCGAGTTTCAGTTCAATCTGATGTTGAACGTCATCTACGAAGCGCTGGAAGGGAAACCGCTCGTGCCGCCGTCCGGCAGCAGCTCCGGCGGTCTTTCCGCGGATCGGATCGGTAGCGGGAACATTGCGCTGCGCGCGGCAGCGCGATTGTGAGCCGCAGAATTTGACCCGCGCCGTGGTAAAGGTAGACGAACAATATGAATATAAAACGAAGTGGCTCACAACCGTCCGGCAAAGGGCCGGCTCAGTTCTTCACCGGCAACGTACGTATCGACCCATTGATCCAGACAACTCTACCGGCGCGCATCGGCGGCGGGATTGTCACGTTCGAGCCCGGCGCTCGCAGCGCGTGGCACACGCATCCGCTTGGACAGATGCTCATCGTGACTGCAGGATGCGGCCTAGTGCAGAGCTGGGGCGGTCCCGTCGTGAAAATCCTGCCGGGCGATGTCGTCTGGTGTCCGCCGGGCGAGAAGCACTGGCACGGCGCGACGGCGACAACCGGCATGACGCACATCGCGATCCTGGAGAGCCTCGACGGCAAGAACGTGGACTGGATGGAACATGTCACGGACGAGCAGTACGCGAAGGGAGCAACAGCCCAAGAAGTCTGATCACGCCTAACACCAGAGAAGGAGTCTCGACATGGCCGACACACCGACCGAGGCGCGCAAATCATTTGGCGACATCGCCCCAGCACTCGCCGAGTACACCGATACCGTGCTCTTCGGCGACGTCTGGAAACGTTCCGGTCTTTCACCGCGCGATCGAAGCCTCATCACCGTCGCAGCGCTCGTCGCGCTCTATCGTACGAACGAGCTGCCATTTCACTTGAAGAGAGCACTCGAGAACGGCGTCACGAAAGACGAGCTGATCGAGCTGATTACCCATCTCGCTTTCTATTCTGGTTGGCCCACCGCCAATTCGGCGCTGCCAATCGCTCGGCGCGTTTTTCAAGATGTGACGCCATGAAAGGAGCTGTTCTCTACGGCCCGCGCGACGTGCGTTTCGAGGAACGCGACGCGCCAAAAATCATCAAGCCGACAGATGCCGTCATCAGGATGTCGGCGACGTGCGTGTGCGGGTCCGACCTGTGGCCTTACCGCGGCATCAACCCGATCGACCAGCCGACTCCAATGGGACATGAGTACTGCGGGATCGTCGAAGAGGTCGGCAGCGCGGTCACCTCGATCAGGCGCGGTCAGTTCGTCATCGGTTCGTTCTTCGCGTCCGACAACACCTGCCCCATTTGCCAGGCCGGCTACCAGTCGTCGTGCCAGCACAGAGAGCTCGTCGGAGGTGCGCAGGCCCCGCTCCTGCGCGTCCCGCTCGCGGACGGCACCCTCGTCGCGATCCCCGACTCTCCCTCGGACGACCTGATCCCCAGTCTCCTCGCGCTCTCCGACGTGATGGGCACCGGCTGGTTCGCCGCGGATGCAGCCAACGTAAAGCCGGGCATGACGGTCGCGGTCGTGGGGGACGGCGCGGTCGGTCTTCTCGGCGTGCTCTCCGCCAGGCAGATGGGTGCCGAGCGGATCATCGCCATGAGCCGTCACGAGTCGCGTCAGAAACTCGCCCGCGAGTTCGGCGCGACCGACATCGTGACCGAGCGCGGCGACGACGGCGTCGCACACATCAAGGAACTGACCAACGGAATCGGCGCTGACGCAGTGCTGGA
Organism: Acidobacteriota bacterium; assembly: GCA_003223695.1. GTDB lineage: Bacteria > Acidobacteriota > Thermoanaerobaculia > Gp7-AA8 > Gp7-AA8 > Gp7-AA10. Next base: position 2,822 of record QHVY01000126.1, on the reverse strand, counting down.
GTGCGTCGGGACGCAGGAGTCAATGACGCAGGCGATCCGTTCCACCCGGCCGGGAGGCTCCGTGGGATTCGTCGGTGTGCCGCACGGGGTCGAGATCAACGGCGAGGAGCTGTTCTACGCGCACGTGCATCTACATGGTGGGCCCGCCCCGGTGCGCCGATTTCTACCCGAACTGATCGACCTGGTGTTGAACGGCACGATCAATCCCGGCAAGGTCTTCGACCTAACGTTGCCGCTCGACGAGGTGGCGAAGGGCTACCGTGCAATGGACGAGCGCCGCGCGATCAAGACACTGCTGCGTCCGTAACTCAGAAGGTGGTGCGCCCAGCTGGACTCGAAATGTGTCGCCGTGCTTGCCGCGATCATCCTTTGATCCGCGAAGGGATCGCGGCGCTGATCAGTACACATCATCCGGTCCGTCAGCGCGTCGCAATCAGGCACGACGATCGAACGCCAGGTAGGCGTGGACCGAGCTGACGGCGGCCGAGCCTTCGCCGACCGCAGCCGCGACCCGTTTGGTCGATCCGGAGCGGACGTCGCCGACAGCGAACAACCCCGGCTGGCTGGTCTCGAACGGCAGTGGGGAGCGTCCAAGCTTTTCCCAACGCTGGCCTAGATGCTCGCGTCCGAGCGATCGGTCGGTGAGCACGAATCCGTGATCGTCCAGCGTGGCGAAACCTGACAACCACTCCGAGGCGGGCTCCGCGCCGATGAACGAGAAGAGCGCGGTGGCGGCAAGCGTTTCTTCACCGCCGGGGCCGCCGATCCGCACGCCGGTCAGAAATTGGTCACCCTCGAGGGCCATGATCCTGGTGCTTCGCCGGACGCTGATCCTTTTGTCGGCCTCGATGCGGTCAACGAGGTAGCGAGACATGTTCGCGGCGAGGTCCGGTCCTCGGATCACGATAGTGACAGCGCTTCCCGCATTCGCGAGAAACAGCGCGGCCTGTCCGGCGGAGTTGCCGCCACCCGCGACGACGACCGGCGACCCCGCGCACGATCGCGCCTCCAACTCAGTCGCAGCGTAGTACACGCCGCGCGATTCGAACTGTTCGAGCCGGGCGGCATCGAGTTTTCGGTAGCGCGCTCCGGTCGCGACGATGACCGCTCGACCCGGGACATCAGTACCGTCAGTTAGACTAACCACGAAATTGCCGGCCGCCTCTTCAAGCGATACGGCCGTGCAAGGGTTGCTGAGAGACGCGCCGAACTTTTGCGCTTGGACTGCGGCCCGCTGCGTGAGATCGCCTCCGGAGATGCCGGTCGGGAAGCCCAGGTAATTTTCGATCCGCGAGCTGGATCCCGCCTGACCGCCGACGGCGACCCTCTCGAGGACGAGCGTACGCAGTCCCTCCGATGCGCCGTACATTGCTGCCGCGAGTCCCGCCGGACCGGCGCCCACGACGATCAGATCGAAGGAGCGGTCCGGCAATTTTCCGATGGTCAACCCAAGATATTCGGCCAAGACACCCGGCGTCGGGCGGCGGAGCACCATGCCTGTGGCGATCACGACGGGCAGGTCCTGCGAAGCAATACCGAACTCCCGCAGAAGGCGCTCGACGTCGCTGTCGGTGTCTGGATCCAACCACTCGTGCGGGATGCCACTGCGAACCAGGAACTCGCGAACGCGCGTGGAGTCGGGTGAGAACCGCGAGCCGATCACGCGGATCGCCGACGCGGCACCACTCATGAGAATTGCACGGCGAGCGAGGAAAGCGGCCAGGATCTTGTCGCTCAGACTCGGATCCGTGGCGATCAGTCGGCGCAGCGCGTCGCGGGGAACGACGATTACTTCACCGGACTCGGCGACACGGGCTGACACGAAGACGCGCTGGCCAGTCAGGAGGTTCAGCTCACCAAGGAATCGGCGGGCGTCGTGGCGGGCGATGACCTTTTCCTTACCTTGATCCTTGACGACGATCTCGACCGCGCCTGCAAGGACGACATAGAAATCGTAGCCGGAGTCGCCCTCGCGGTATAGATATTCACCGGCAGCAACCGATCGGCGAACACCGAGCTGCTCCAACGCCGCGATTTCGGCGTTGTTCAGGCGCTGAAAAGCATCTGGATCGGCAGCCAAGGAGAAGCCCTAGCCTTTTCTTTGAGCGTTCAACAGCGCGACCTGCGCAGCAGAAATCCCCTCGAGCGCGAGTCCGTACGACAAGCTTTCCTGAAGCCTGCGACGAAAGCGGGTCGAGAGCGCCATCCTTGTGTATCGCAAAGTGAGCGGGCTCTGTTTCGTCATATGCCGCGCTAATTCCCAGGCTCGCGGCAGCAGAGCTTTACGAGGAACGACCTCGTTCACCGCACCAAACTCCTTCGCTTGCGCAGCGCTCAGTTTCTGACCGCTGAGCAGGAAGTAACGACCGCGAATCTCGCCGATGACTTCAGGCCAGACGACATGCAAACCGTCCCCTGGAACGATGCCGAATGCGGGATGCGGCGCATCCTGAAAGTAGGCGTCTTCGGTGGCGATGACGATGTCGCAGAGCAAGGCATATTCGGAATGCACCGTCATCGGCCCGTTGATCGCTGCGATCATCGGGACTTGTATGTCGAGGATATTTTCGAGGACCTTGGTGCCCTCGCGGAGGATCTTGTTGTATCCGGTGGGCGTGAAGAAGTCGAAACCATCCGGGCTGATTTGAGTACAGAATTCGTCGCCGGTGCCTGTCAGGATCACGACGTGGTTCTCAGGATCATCGCCGATGTCACGGAAGGCCTTGACCAACGCTTCATGCACGTAGCCGTTGAACACGAGCGGCCCGCCTCCGGAATGCAAGGCGACCTCGAGGATTCCGTCCTCTCGCTTCATCCGCACG
>QHVY01000473.1 GCA_003223695.1 Acidobacteriota bacterium | reverse complement strand
ACACCTTCTTCACCGTTCAACGCGACGCCATGGACATCGACGATCTGAAGTCGCCGGCGCTCTACGTCGGAACCACAACGGGTCAGCTCTGGATCGGTCGTGAAGGCGGCGAGGAGTGGGACTCCGTGTTCGATTCACTTCCGCCGATCCATTGCGTCAAAGCTGCCGTGGTCTAAGAAAATCGTGTATTCAGGCTCACGGGACAACGGCTTCACTCCGCGGTTCGTCCGTCGGCTGCGGCCATGCGCGTCTCGTCCAGATCGAGCTCGTATAGAACGCGCCGCAGTGCCTCGTCGCTGATTCGCCCCTGATTGCGTAGATCGACGGCCGTGCGACGTTCGAGCTGAACGAGTTCGCGCGCGATTCCATCATAGAGTTCCGCGTGCGCCGCGGTTGTGCCGTGTTTGTCTGACCCTTCACCGCGGAGTGTGCTCAATCGCGTTCGATAGTGCTGCGCGACGTCGTCGTACACGTCCGTAAATGGTCCCGAGTCTTTCTTGCGGAGGACTTCCAGCCGCCGAATCGCCCCTTCGAGGATCTCGCGTCGCGCTCGAACTCCTCCTGATCGACTTCCCGCGACGATTCGGCTCCGAGCGCGCGGATCAGCAGCGGCAGAGTCAATCCCTGACCGACCAGCGTCGCGAGGATGACGCAGTAGGTAAGGAAGATGATCAGATCGCGATTCGGAAATGGTTGACCGTTCGCCAGCACGTCGGGCAACGACATCGCCGCCGCGAGCGCGATGACGCCGCGTAGACCCGTCCACCCCGCGATGAAGATGCCGCGCAGCGGCGGAGGCGTCAGGCGATGATGCAGGAGCCGCGTTCGAATGAACCACGCGCTGTACGCGCTCGGGTAAACCCAGATCAGCCGCAACGCGATGACGAGTAGCGCGAACAGTGCGCCCAGAGCGATCAGCGCCGGCAGGCTGTAGTTGTGGATGCCGCTCAGAACGGCGGGCAATTGCACGCCGATGAGAACGAACACGATCCCGTTCAGAACGAACGTCAACGCCTGCCACACCGCCCTGGCCTCGATGCGCACGCCTGGCGAAAAGAATTGCACGCTCTTCCGGCTCAGATACAGGCCGCACGTCACTACCGCCAGAACGCCCGACGTGTGCAGCTCCTCGGCGGCAAAATAGGCGGCGTAGGGAACGAGGATGCTGATGGCAATCTCGATCGGGCCGTCGTTGATCGCGCGCTCGCACAGCTCCACGATGAAGCTGAGCGCGAAGCCAACGGCGATTCCACCGATGCCGAGGTATGCAAAACGCAGGATGCCGTCGAGGACGGAGAAGGATTGATTGCTGACGATTGCCGCAATACCGAACTGCAGCGCGAGAAGGCCGGTGGCATCGTTCACCAGGCTCTCGCCTTCAATGATGTCGACGACCCTGCGCGCCACGCCGAGGCGGCGGGCGATCGACGTCGCGGCGATTGCATCGGTGGTCGACACGGCTGCTCCGAGAACAACGCCGGTGCGCCAGTCGAAGCCCTTGAAAAATGAACAGGCAACCAACGCAACTCCGGCGACCGTGAAGGCCACCAGGCCGATCGCGAGAAACAGGATGTTGACGAGCGCGTTCCTGAACTCACGCCATGACGTGTTTCCCGAAGAAGGACAGCTTTTTCACCGTTCAACGCGACGCCATGGACATGGACGACCTGAAGTCGCCGGCGCTCTACGTCGGAACCACGACGGGCCAGCTCTGGATCGGTCGTGAAGGCGGCGAAGAGTGGGATTGCGCATTCGATTCACTCCCGCGGATCCATTGCGTCAAAGCTGCCGTGGTCTGATGTCACTCGCGAAGCACCTGATGCACGAATGCGATCGCGATCGAGCCTTCGCCGACCGCGGATGCCACACGCTTGATGTTGCCGCCGCGCACGTCGCCGATCGCGAAGACGCCTGGAAGGCTCGTCTCCAGAAGATGCGGCTGCCGCTTGAATGACCATCGCGCGGTGTTGAGATCTTCCGGCGAAATATCGGGTCCGGTCTTGATGAAGCCGTGGTCGTCGAGCGCCACACAGTTATCGAGCCATTTGGTCGCCGGCACCGCTCCCGTCATTACGAAGACATGCCGGATGTTTTCGATCGTGTCGGCTCCGTCGGTTTTGTTGCGGCAACGGACATTCTCCAGATGCTTCGCGCCCTCCAGCGCGACGATCTGACAGTTCGTCCTGACCTCGATCGCCGGGTTGTCTTCGATCCGCCGCACGAGATAGCGCGACATGGTCTCCGCCAATCCGCCCGATCGAACCAGCATGATCACGCGCCGCGCCTTATCCGCCAGATACACCGCTGCCTGACCGGCTGAATTGCCTCCGCCGACGATGATCACATCCTCGCCCTTGCACATTTGCGCTTCCATCGGCGTGGCGAGGTAGTACACGCCGGCGCCGTTGAAGCTGGCGAGATTCTCGATCGGCAATCCTCGATATTCGGCGCCGGTCGCGAGAATGACGGTGCGAGCCATAACGCGCGTTCCGTTGTCGATCTCGATCGCGTACGGTCGCCGCTCGCAAGTCAAACGCGTGGCGCCTTTCGCGATGATCATCTGCGCGCCGAATTTCTCGGCCTGACTGAACGCGCGCGTCGCGAGCTCCTGTCCAGTGATGCCGGACGGGAAGCCGAGATAGTTTTCGATGCGCATGCTGGAGCCGGCCTGGCCGCCCGGCGCATTCGCTTCGATCATCAGCACGTCGAGGCCTTCCGATGCGGCATACACCGCCGCGCCGAGGCCCGCCGGGCCAGCGCCGACGATCACCACGTCGCGGATGTGACTCTCATCAATGTCGACCGCCTCGTTGAAGCCGATGCAATCGGCGATCTCCGCGTTGGTGGGGTTTCGAAGTACCGCCTCACCACGACAGATCACGACCGGAACGTCATCCGCCGAGATCTTCCAGCGGTCGAGCGACTCCTGGGAGACTTCGTCGGTGTCGAGGTCGAGGTATGTATATGGATGCGCGTTGCGCGACAGGAACTCCCGGACTTGGAGTGTTCGAGGGGAGAACTGCGAGCCGAGAACGACCACGTCGCCGAATCCTCGATCGAGGAGCGCAACGCGGCGAAGGATGAATGCGCGCATGAAGATCTCGCTCAGCTCGGCGTCCGTCTGCAGCAGGCCGAGAAGACTCTCGCGTTCGACCTGGATGACGTCACCGGGCTCGATTGCGCGGATCGTCGCGAGGCTGCGCCGGCCGCTCACGAGATTCAACTCCCCGCTGAACTGGCCCTGTCGATGTGTCGTGGCGACTTCTTCGCCCGTGCATGTGTTCCGAACCGCCTCGAGCGCTCCCGCGACCACCACGAATAGCGGGTAGTGCTGCGCGCCGGCCTCCATGAGGACCTCGCCGCGCTGCACCGCTCGACGCTTTCCGTGCGCCTCCACGCGCGCGAGCTGCGTGGGGGTCAAAACCGGAAATACCTGCTCTTCCCGCGGCGCGATTGAGAGGGGAACCGAGGCGGTCATGCCGCCATCCTATCGCGCCGCCGCCTCGATCACTTTCGCGACTTCTTTCGGATGCGAGAGGAAAGGCACGTGGCTCGCCCCTTTGATCTCGGTGGTCTTTGCCCCCATTCGCTTGGCGTAGAAGCGCAAGAGATCGGGGTTGATTGAGCGATCTTCCGTGCCGATGATGAACCACGACGGTGTCGTCTTCCACGCCACGTTCGTGACTTTTGCGGCGAACACTGAGCTGTTCACCGGCTTTTGCGTGGCCGCGATGATTCGAGCGTCGGCTTCCGGCATGTCTTTGGCGAAGACGTCGTGCACTTTCGCGCGATCGACATAGAGGAAGCCGGCGGCATCCGGAACCAGCGCCGTGGCGAGGGGTGCCGGTGGAAAATTGACTCCGACGTTTCCGGCCACTTCTCCCGCGTCGGGCGCAAACGCGTCGACGTACACGAGAGACTTCACGTTACTGTTTCCGGCGGCGGCATCGGTAATGACGATGCCAGCGTACGAGTGCCCGACGACAACCATCGGTCCTTTCTGTGCGTCGATCACCCGTTTGGTTGTTGCGACATCGTCCGGCAGTGACGTAAGCGGGATCTGAACGGCGGTGACGTAGTAGCCGTCCTTCTGCAGAATGGGAATGACTTTCGACCAGCTGCTGGCATCGGCGAACGCACCATGAACCAGTACGATCGACGGTTTGACAGAATCGGCCGATGCGGCCGACGCGATCATGAGAGCGAGAAGCGCGAATCGTTT
>QHVY01000125.1 GCA_003223695.1 Acidobacteriota bacterium | reverse complement strand
CGGCCGAGTACGAGCTGCAAGTATCGTCACCCGGCCTCGACCGTAAGTTTTACAAGCAGTCGGATTACCAGAAGTTCCTTGGTCGGCTGGTTCGGGTGAAAACCGAGACGCCGATTCGAGGCTTGCACGTCATTGTGGGCAGGTTGAAAGAGTTCGACGGAGACACGATCGTGGTCAGCGATCCGGCGGTGAAGAAAGATCCTGACTACCGAATCCCGCTCGATACGGTGAAAGAGACGCGGTTGGAAGTGGAGATCTGAAGCAACATGTTCGACGAGAACCTCAGCAAAAACATCAAAGCGCTGGCGTACGAGAAGTCGATCGACGTCGAGCGCGTTTTCAAAGCGTTGGAAGACGCCCTGGCCACTGCTGCGCGCAAATACTACAAAACGCGCGAGCCGATGGAGACAGTCATCGATCGCAACAGCGGTCAGATGACGATGTACGTCATCAAGGAAGTGGTCGAGGACGAGAATCAGATCGAAGATCCGCAGGCTCAGTGGACGCTGGAGCAGGCGCGCAAAATCGATCCGAACGTCGAAGTCAACGGCAAGATTCGCCTCAGCTACGTCACCAAGGAAGTCGTCGACGTCGTGAAGGATCCCAACATGCAGATCCGCACGTACGAAGCCCAGAAGATCGACTCTGAAGTCGAGCAGGGCGACGAGGTCCACATCCCGCTGACGAAGAATGCCGATGAATTCGGCCGCATCGCCGCCCAGTCGGCCAAGCAGGTCCTCTATCAGAAGGTGCGCGAGGCGGAGCGCGAGAAGGTCTACAACGAATTCGCCGGCAAAGTCGGCGAGCTCGAGAACGGCTACGTGAAGCGATTCGAACGCGGCGACATGATCATCGACCTCAACGGCAAGACCGAGGGGATCATCCCGCGATCGCAGCAGTCGAGGGCCGAGCGTTACTCGCAGGGCGATCGGATCAAGGCCGTGATCATCGATGTGCACACGCAGCCGAAGGGCCCGCAGGTTGTTCTCTCGCGCACCGATCCGCGTTTGCTGATCAAACTGTTCGAGATGGAAGTGCCCGAGATCTACGACGGCACGGTTGTCATCAAAGGCGCAGTGCGCGAGCCAGGCGAGCGCGCGAAGATCGCGGTCGCCTCGCGCGAACGCGATGTCGATCCGGTCGGCGCCTGCGTCGGCATGAAGGGATCGCGCGTGCAGTCGATCATTCGCGAGCTGCGCGGAGAGAAAATCGACATCATTCCCTGGAACGATGATGTGGTGACATTCGCGCAGAATTCACTGGCGCCGGCCAAAATCACGCGCGTCAGCGTGACCAGCGACGAGTCAGCGCACCGGCCGCATCTCGACGTCATCGTCGATAACGATCAGTTGTCGCTGGCCATCGGCAAGCGCGGACTCAACGTCCGGCTCGCAGCCGAGCTGATCGGCGCGAAGATCGACATCAAGTCGGAAGAGGAAGTGAAAGGCGAAGTCGCCGATGCGCTCAGCGCCATGCTGCAGGAAGCGATGGCCGACCAGCGCTCGCAGACGAACGTGCACGACATCGACGATATGCCGGCGGAGCTCGCCGACAAGCTCGAAGCAGCGGGCTATGACGATCTCGACTCGGTTCTGAATTCCTCAACCGACGATCTGATGGCGATCGAAGGCATCGACGCGGACAGCGCGGCGAAAGTCATCGAGATCGCGACCCGGCATGAGGAAGTTCAGGCCACGCCGACCGAAGAACCGACTGATGAAGAGGCCGAGGCCGAGACGCAGGAAGAAGCGCAAGTGGAGTAAGTTAGGCAGGGAACCCAGGAGACTAAATGGCGGCAACGAAATTCAGAGTGAGCGACATTGCAAAGCGGATGGGAAAGTCCGAGAAGGACGTCCTGTTTCAGTTGCAGTCGCTCGGCGCTGAGATCAGCGACGCGAATCAAATCCTCGAGCCCGAGGTGATTCAGGCGCTCATCAGTGGGAAGAAGCTGACCACGCGGACGCGCAGCGTGATCATGCGCGAAGACAAACCGCAGCCGGAAAAGGCGAAGAAGGAAGCCGTCCGCCCACCGCGCCCGATCGTCAAGCCGGCGCCGCGCGCGAAAGCCGCCGAGCCGCCGAAGGAAGAGGCGCCAGCCACACCCGCGCCGCCGCCAGTGATCATTCCTGAGTTCATCCAGGCTGCCGAGGATGAGGAGCGCGCGGCGAAGGAAGCGCCGCCCGTTGCGCCGAGTGTGGCGGCCAGCCCTTCGGCCGGCCGTGTGCCGGCTGGAGAGCCGGCACCCACACCTGCACCGAGGCCCGCACCCCGCCCCATGCCCGCCCGTCCGGCGGGACCCAGCGGTCCGCGCGCACGTGCGCCGCAAACTGCACGTCCGAACTACGCCGGCCAGACGCCCGCTGTTAGGCCGCCGTCACCGCGTCCCTCAATGAGCGATCGCGCGCCGATGGCTGCTCGTCCGGCGACGGGCGCGCGTCCGACCGGCACGCGCCCCGCGGGAGCAGGAATGCGCAGCGCAGGGGGACCAGGACTCCGTCCGGCAGGTGCAGGACGTCCGATGCCGATTCCGCCGCCGGTGATGCCGACCGGTTCGACCATTCGTCGCAAAAAGGCCGGGGACGAAGTCGGGGAGGAAGGTCCGCAAAAGAAGAAGACCGCCGGAAAAGGCGTGAAGAAGACGCGCGAAGTCGAAGTCGACGCCGAGCTCTTCACCAAAGGGCCGTTCTCCGGAACGCAGATCATCGCCGAAGACATCGGACCCGACATCGTTCTGCCTGAGCCGACCGAAGAAGAAATCGAGAAGCCGAAGGCTCCGTCCGCACGGCGCGACGCGCGCAAGCAGGCGGCACCGGTTTCCGCGAAAGTCCTCGAATTCAAAAAGCCGACTGGCAAGGTCGCGCTCACGGAAGGCGTAACGGTCAAGGAGCTCGCCGATAAGCTCGACGTCAAGGCGAACGACCTCATGAAGCATCTTCTGATGAAGAAGGGCCTCATGGTCTCCATCAACCAACCTCTCGGCGCCGATCTGGCGCTGGAGATCGCGAAGGATCTCGACATCGATGCGGAAATCGTTTCGTTCGAAACGGCCGTCGAGCTCGAAGCGATCGAGAAGAGCGGCTCGAAGGGCACCACACCGCGTGGGCCCGTGATCACCGTCATGGGTCACGTCGACCACGGCAAAACGTCGCTGCTCGATGCGATTCGCGAAACGGATGTCGCCGCCGGCGAGGCGGGCGGCATTACGCAGCACATCGGGGCGTATCACGTCGAGAAGCGCGGACGAAAGATCGTCTTCCTCGACACGCCAGGCCACGAGGCTTTCACGATGATGCGAGCGCGCGGCGCGAAAGTGACTGACATCGTCGTGCTCGTCGTCGCCGCGGATGACGGTGTCATGCCGCAGACGAAAGAAGCGATCGACCACGCGCGCGCCGCGAAGGTGCCGATCATCGTGGCGATCAACAAGATCGATAAGCCGAATGCGAACGTCGAACGCGTGCGCCGCGAGCTCGCCAATAATGGCGTGCAGGTCGAGCAGTACGGCGGCGAGGTCGTCTCGGTGGAAGTCTCGGCGACGAAGAAGCAGGGCATCGACGATCTGCTGGACATGATTCTGCTCACGGCCGATCTGCTCGATCTCAAAGCGACTCCTGAGCAGCCGGCGAGAGGCGTCGTGCTCGAGGCGAAGAAAGAAGTCGGACGCGGAATCGTTTCGACAGTCCTCGTTCAGGACGGCACGCTGAAGATCAGCGATCCGTTCTTCTCCGGCTCGACGTACGGACGCGTACGCGCGATGACCGACGAGCGCGGGCAGCGCATCAAAGACGCAGGACCGGCGACGCCGGTACAGGTGACCGGATTCGAAGATGTTCCAGGCGCTGGCGATGCGCTGCAGGTTCTCGACGACGAAACGCAGGCGCGCATGATTGGCCAGTTGCGGCAGGAGAAAGCGCGCGAGGCCGCGCAGGCCGGATCGTCGCGCATGTCGCTCGATCAGCTCTTTCAAAAGATGCAGGCGGGCACGGTCAAAGACCTCAACGTCATTCTCAAAGCGGATGTGCAGGGCTCCGTGGAAGTGCTGAACGACACGGTGCGGAAGCTGTCAACCGACGAAGTTAAAGTCAACGTCATCCACTCCTCGGTCGGAGCAATCTCAACGAACGACGTGCTCCTCGCTTCGGCATCCGATGCGATCGTCGTCGGATTCAACGTGCGCCCCGAGCGCAGTGCCGGCGAGCTTGCGGAAAAAGAAGGCGTCGACGTCCGCCTCTACACGGTCATCTACAACCTTGTCGACGAGATCAAGGCGGCGATGACTGGACTGCTCGAGCCGAAGTTCGAGGAGAGGTTCCAGGGTCGGGCAGAGGTGCGGAATACGTTCAAGGTGCCGAAAGCGGGAACGATCGCCGGATGCATGGTCATCGACGGCGTCATTCCGCGCACTGCGAACGTTCGCCTGCTGCGCGACAACCGCGTGATCTACGAAGGCAAAATCGGTTCGCTGCGGCACTTCAAGAATGACGTGTCCGAAGTGCGGCAGGGCTTCGAGTGCGGCATCGCGATCGAGCGCTTCCAGGACATCAAGATCGGCGACGTGATCGAGGCGTTCAAAGTGGAGAAGCTCGAGCCCGCGATGGCGTAGTGGAGCGACGGGCTCTTAGCCCGTCGGCGGCCTGAGAGGCCGCCGCTCCACAGCACAATGCTAGTCTGCGTAGCGTTATTCGAGCTCCACATTCCCCACGCGCAATCTCTGAAAGACAAGCGCATGGTCGTGCGCAGCGTCCGCGACAAACTTCGGAATCTCGATCTTTCCGTGAAAGAGGTCGCATTTCACGATCTTCATCAGCGCGCCCGCCTGGCAGCCTCGTTCATTGCCCTCGACAATGCTGCGGCTGATGCCGTGCTCGAGAAAATTCAGTCGCTCGTGCAGTCGAACGGCGACGCGACGATGACCGGTTGGACGAGCGAGAAGCTCGACTTCGACGAGACCGCGTCGCTGTAGGGCACGGCTGCGCCGTGCCGCGGCACGCCGCAGGCGTGCCCTACGGCCGCAACCGAAAATCGACGGTACAGCGACCCTGCACGATGCGGCAGATCGTTGGCCCGCTGCCTTCGAATCGGATTTCCTCCTCCTGATCTTTGTCGAGCCACCGCAGATGCACGTGAATGTGCGCGGGGATATTGCGATTCGGATATGCCGCGGGCTTGATCGTGTCGATCTCGTACGAGCCATCCTCCGCGGTGAGCAGCGTTCCACGCAGACGCGGGTCGCCTTTGAATGAGCCGTCGGGGCGATAGAGCCCGCGTGCGTCGGTGTGATACGCGTACAACTGAACGCGACGTGGTTTGCCATCGGGCCCGAAAACGTGACCGGTGATGATCAGTCGCTGTCCCGGCTCACTGTCGGAAGCGATTTTCATGCGTGAAGGTGACGCGTAGACGAGCGTCGGAATGAAGAGAAGTGCAAGAATTCGAGTGATCATGCTTTTAGGACGCAACGCTCTATTAACCGTTAACCGTTAACGGTGAACGGTTCAACTGCGTCCTTCTGATGTCGATGTCTGCCCGACCCGATGCCGAGCTCGTTCGCGCCGCGCAGGCAGGCGACACCGCCTCGTTCGAAATGCTCTACAAAAAATACGCTCCGGTGGTTCACTCCATTCTTCTGGGCCGTCTGCCGGCCGGCGATGCCGAGGACGTCACGCAGAACGTATTCATCGCCGCGTGGACGAAGCTGACATCGCTCCGAGATCCGGCTGCATTCGCCGGTTGGGTCGCCCGCATCGCACGCAATGCCGCTGAGGATCATCGCCGCCGATCTGGTGACACGCTGCAGCTCGACGTCGAATACGCGACGAAATCGAGGCAGGCGGAGGCGGCAGAAGCGGCGCACGCACTCGCGGCGATTCGCGCTCTTCCGGAGGCATATCGGGAAACGTTGATGATGCGGCTGGTCGAAGGGATGTCCGGCGTCGAGATCGCCGAGCGCACCGGCCTGACAGAAGGATCTGTGCGAGTGAATCTCCACCGCGGCATGCAATTGTTGCGTGAGGCGCTGTCATGAACGAAGAGCAACTGCAGGAGCTCCTGTCGGTTTATCGTCATCGGCGGCCGATGCCGGAGCTTGGACAGCGGAGGGCCGCTGTCCTCCACTGGTGGCTCGCGGCGGCCGCAGTGCTCGCAATCGTAGTCGTGGCCATTTGGCCGAAAAATCAGGCCAATTGGCGCGCGGGATTCCACGTGCTTCGCGCTGGAGATACGATCACCACGCCGGTGCGCATTCACTCGCGAGTGATCGGCTATGTCGATGTCGGCGCGAACACCATTCTTCGTTACGAGGGGGGCAATCGCCTGTCACTGGAGCAGGGCACCATTCACGCGAAGACCATCTCCCCTCCCGGCATTTTCATCGTCGACACTCCTCGCGCTCGCGCGGTCGACCTCGGCTGCGAATACGTGCTCTCGATTTCGCCGAATGGAGGCGGAGTGCTTCGCGTCGCTGCCGGCTGGGTTGGACTGAACAATTGGGGGCAGTCGCTCGTACCGCAAGGTGCGAAAGCGATCATTGCCCCGGATGGGCGTCTCTCGCCGCCCCTCTTTGAAGATTCAGCAGCCGCATTTCAAGCGGCGATCGTAAGGGGAGATCTCAACAGCGCGCTGCCGCTCGCGCGCCGCCGAGACGCGCTCACGCTCATCAATCTGTTCCGGTTTGCCACTCCCGAGGAGCGGCTGCGGATTTACGATCGTACTCGAGCCCTGGTGGCCGCTTGTGCTCAAGGCCAGCGGCCTCTCGGCAATCAAAAAGAACAAAAGACTGCGCTGACTTGTTATCCTCGCGCGGCAATGCGAAAAACCAAGCGCACTTCGCGAGTTGGCGAGACCATGCGCGAGGCGCTGGTCGAAGTCTTTCGTCACGATCTCAAAGACAGCCGCCTGGCGATGGTTTCGATCACCGATGTTGAAGTGGCGCCCGATCTGAGCCTTGCGCGTGTGTTCATCAGCGGTTTGAATGCGGACGAGACGAAAGGGATCGCACGCGATCTCAACTCGCAGGGCGGCCGCGTGCGCCATTTTCTCGGACAACGAATCCGATTGCGCGTGACGCCGAACCTCGAATTTCGTTATGACGAGACGGGCGCGCGCGCGGGACGCATCGAGTCTCTTTTGCAGGAGATCAAGAAGAAGGAGGACAAAACGTGAGCCGCTGTCATCCCGAGCGTAGCGAGGGAACGGTGTGGCAGGGGGGCGCGACGACCGTGCCACCCGCCCACACCGATGCCTCGCTACGCTCGGCATGACAACGACACCTGATACTGCCGCGCACGAAGTGGCCGATCTCTTTTGCAGGAGATCAAGAAGAAGGAGGACAAAACGTGAGCCGCTGTCATCCCGAGCGTAGCGAGGGAACGGTGTGGCAGGGGGGCGCGACGACCGTGCCGCCCGCCCACACCGATGCCTCGCTACGCTCGGCATGACAACGACACCTGATACTGCCGCGCTCGAAGTTGCGGAGCGCATTCGCGCCGGGCGCAACTTTCTGATCACTTCACATCGCAATCCCGACGGCGACGCCCTCGGCAGCGGACTCGGACTTCAGCGCCTGATCCGCCATCTCGGCAAGAACGCCAGGATGCAGGTGCGCGACGGATTCGGTCACGCGCTGCACAACATTCCAGGTGCGAGCGAGGTCTCGGTCACCGATGCGCTGCCGGCCGACTATCCCAACGCGTACGACGCAATCTTCACGATGGAGTGTCCCGAAGTCGAGCGAACGGGATATCAGGTTTTGCCCGGTCCAGTGGTCAACATCGATCATCACCTCGGCAACAAAATGTACGGCGAGATCAACTATCTCGATCTCGAGGCTCCGTCGGTCGGGGAGATGGTGATGCAGTTGAATCGCAACCATCTGCGCGTGCCGATCGATCGGGAGACGGCGGTCGCGCTCTATGTTTCGCTGGCCACCGACACCGGATTTTTCCGCTACCACAACACCACGCTGCGTGCGTTCGAGGCCGCGGAGGAGCTCGTGCGCGCCGGCGCCGTTCCCGGCGATGTGTCGCTCTGGATCAACGAGAGCAACTCTCGCGGCTCCATCAAGCTCCTGGGCCTCTGCCTAACAACACTGGACGTCACGCCCGACGGCAAAATCGCAACGATGCAACTTTCAAAAGCCTTTCTTGCGGACGCTGGGGCCACGCCGGAAGACACAGAGGGAATCGTCAACTACGGTCGTTCGATCGATGGCGTGCTCGTTTCTGCGCTGCTGAAAGAGATTGATGACAAAACGACGCGCGTCTCCATGCGCGCGAAGCCCGGCGTCGACGTACAGGCGGTTGCGTCGATGTTCGGCGGCGGCGGGCACAAAGCTGCCTCTGGATGCACGATGCCGATGCCGCTCACGCAGGCGAAAGCGAAGCTCGTTTCGATTCTGCAGGAGATCGTCTGATGCAGCCGCCCAAGCGGCCAATCGACGGCGTCGTCCTCATCGACAAGATTCCGGGCATCACGTCTCACGACGTCGTCGAGAGATTTCGGCGGCGATCGCATGTGAAAAAAGTCGGACACACCGGCACGCTCGATCCACTGGCCACGGGACTTCTTGTCTTGTGCGTCGGCAAAGCGACGCGGCTGCAGGCCTACTTGATGGGAATGGAAAAAATATACGAGGGCGTGATCCAGTTCGGCTGGGCCACAGATTCGTATGATGCTTCCGGCGCTCCTGCAGGCGAGATGCATGAAGTGAACGTCGAACACATCGATTTCGCGCCACTCGTAGCCAAATTTCTCGGTGAGATCGAGCAAATGCCGCCGCAGTTCTCCGCGAAAAAAGTTCAGGGCGTGCGCGCGTATGAGCTCGCCCGAAAAGGGGAGACGGCAGCGCTCACGCCGAAGCGCGTTACGGTGTACGAGTTTCAAATTCTTGGCGTGAACGGATCAACGGTTCGATTTCGCGTCCGCTCCTCCGCCGGCACCTACGTTCGCTCGCTGGCCCATGAGCTCGGAGCCGCGGCAGGAGTTCCCGCGCATCTCAAAGAGCTCCGGCGGACGTCGATCGGAAAGTTTCGGATCGACGATTCCCTTCCGTTCGATCGAATCGACAACGCCAGCGAGCTTTTCAATCCTCCGCATTTTCAACCGCTGTCTGAGGTCGATCTGCCGCTGGAGAAGCTGCGCATCGACTGGGCGCAGCAGGGCAAAATGATGCGCGGACAGGGCGTGATCATGACGCCGGCCGTCCGCGTCCAAAAAGGCGACCTCCTGGCCCTCGGCAACCCGCATGACCAGCTCGTCGCCATCGGCGAGGTGGTCAATGTTCTGCGGGAGGGGGGGCCGGTGGAAGTGCGCCCGAAAGTCGTGCTGGCGGGCTGACCCTTATGTCATCCCCAGCGTAGCGAGGGACCGGTGTGGGCGTGGGGCGCGAAGCTGTATCTTGTGCCGCCCAGCCACACCGATTCCTCGCTACGCTCGGAATGACATCCGAGGCCTGCTGATTCCCGTTTTTTGAACCTGTTCAGAAAAAGCATTGACAAGCCGTCCGCGCGGCCCGATATTGAACATGTTCAAATCTGACGGATGCGCCATGAAACTCATCATTCCCGGAGGCTCAGGACACCTCGGCAGCATTCTCAAGCGGGCGTTTGAGGCCGATGAGCACAAGGTCGTTGTCATTAGCCGACGCGGCCCAGCGACCTTGGACGAAGTTGACGGCGCCGATGTGGTCATCAACCTGGCCGGCCGCAGCGTGAACTGTCGATATACGAAGCGAAACCGCGAGGAGATCATGCGCTCTCGCGTCGATTCCACTCGGGCGGTAGGCGAGGCGATCGCTCGGGCAGTTCGCCCGCCGCGGGTCTGGCTGCAGGCGAGCACGGCGACGATTTACGAGCACACGTATGGCCCGCCGAACGATGAGAACGGGACACTTGGCGGAAACGAGCCCGGCGTGCCCGAGACGTGGCGATTCAGCATCGACGTCGCTCGAGCCTGGGAACGCGCCTTCGACGAAGCGAAAACACCGCTGACGCGAAAAATCGCGCTGCGCTCGGCGATCGTCATGAGCCCCGACCCGGGTGGCCCATTCGATCTGCTGCTGAATCTCGTCCGCTACGGGCTGGGCGGGAGGGCGGGCGATGGCCGCCAGTACGTGTCGTGGATTCACTACCGCGATTTCGTCTCCGCGATTCGCTGGTTGATCGCGAATGAGAGCTTGTCCGGAATCTTCAACATCGCAGCGCCGCACCCACTGCCGAACGCAGAATTCATGGAAGCGGTCCGCAAAGCGTGGGGAATCGGCTTCGGCCTTCCATCGACTCGGTGGATGCTGGAAATGGGCGCGTGGCTGATGCGCTCCGAGACCGAGCTGATTCTCAAGAGTCGGCGCGTTGTTCCGGCACGCCTCCTCGCGTCCGGCTTCACGTTCGAATTTCCCACCTGGCCCGAAGCGGCACGCGATCTCTGCGCGCAAAGGAGAAATCATGATCGTTCAAAGCTATCTCGTCTACCTGGCAATCAGCCTCGCCGTTACCGTATGGGTCGCAAACACGCTTCATCGTAGCGGCCGCGTTTTTCTTCTCGACGCATTTCACGGCAATGACGCCCTTGCCGATTCCGTGAATCATCTGCTGGTGGTCGGGTTCTACCTGATCAACGTCGGATACATCGCCCTCGTGCTGCGCTCCGATCAGAAACCGCACGATCTGGTGGAAGCGATCGAGATCTTCAGCCACAAGATTGGCATCGTCCTTCTTGTCCTCGGTGTCATGCATTTCATCAACGTGAAAATCTTTTCTTCGATGCGGCGTAAAGCGCACAAACTCGTGCCGCCGCCTCCGGTCGAGACGACGGAACGCACCACTGTCGCCGCGAACGCGTGATGCCATGCGACTCTACGTTCTCTATGATTTCAGTTGCGGACTCTGCTCGCAGCTCGTGCAGTGGATGAGTGATCAGCCGGCCGCGTGTGAGTTGCGATTCGTCGCCGCGGGTTCTGACGAAGCACGACGGCTGTTCCCTGACTTTCGCTGCGCCGCGCGGCCTGAAGAGCTGGTGGTGATCAGCGATGACGGCGCGGTGTACCGGGGGGACGCGGCGTACATCGTCTGCCTTTATGCTCTTCATTCGTATCGTTCGGTCGCCGTCCGGCTCGCGCAACCCGGCTTCCGGCCGCTTGCGCGAAAAGTCTTCGCCCTCATCTCGACGAACCGGTTGCGCCTCTCCGAGCTGATGGGACTGCATCCCGATGACGCACTCGCGCGGACAATCATCGACAGCCCGGCGAACGGAAGGGCCTTATGGTAACGGCGAAAGCGGAGGAGACGCGCGAGCGCATCGTCGACGCCGCGTTACAACTTTTTCGCGAGCAAGGATTCGACGAAACGACGATGCGCGACATCGCCGCCGCCGCCGGCGTTGCCACCGGAGCCGCCTACTACTACTTCCGATCGAAGGAAGAGTTGGTGATGGCGTTCTACGTGCGAACCGCCGATGAGGCGCGGACGCTGATGCCGGAACTGATCGCGCGATCAACCGATCTTCGCAAGCGGCTTCGCGCAGTCATCGATCTCAAGCTGTCTCAGTTTGCAGAGCATCGACGGTTACTGATCGCGCTTGTGCGCATCGGCATCGATCCGAAGCATCCTCTGTCGCCGTTTGGAAAAGAGACCGAGGGGCTGCGGGAGGAAAGTGTCGATGCGTTCGGTGAGGCGTTGGAAGGCTCGAACGTCAAAATCCCAAAGGAGCTGCGAGGGGATCTGCCGCGTCTTCTTTGGCTGTACGAGATGGGAATCATTCTGTTCTGGATCTTCGATGAGTCACCGGGACAAAAGAAGACTCAGAAGCTGCTCGACGGCACACTCGATCTCATCGTCAGCCTGATTCGATTGTCGTCGCTCCCGCTAATAGGGCCTCTCCGGCGGCGCCTGCTCAATACTCTTCGAGCGGTCACCGTATAATCCGCGTCGGATGCGGACCGATCGCGATCTCTCGCCCGAGCCGCGCGAAATGGGCCGGCGGCGCTTCATGATCGCCGGCGAGCACGTCATCCTCCGCGCCTTCGAGCGCGAAGACGCCGAGCGCTGCTACCGCTGGATGAACGATCCGAATGTGGTGCGCACGCTGAAATCGCGCTACCCAATCGCGTTTCAGAATGAAATCGAATGGCTCGACCGGGCCATGCATCCGTCTCAGAACGAGCGCCATTTCGCGATCGAGCGCCGCGACGACCGCACACACATCGGCAACGCCTCCATTCACGACATCGACTGGATTTCGCGCACCGGCTGGTTCGGCCTCTTCATTGGCGACCCGACGGCGTGGAACCGCGGCTTCGGCGGCGACGCGATTTCCACGCTGATCCGATTCGCGTTCGACGAGATGAATCTCGTGAAGATGCGCATCAACATCTTCGACTACAACGAGCGCGCCAAGCACGTCCTCGAGGAACGCGGATTCGTGAGCGAAGGAACGCTGGCGCGCGATTTCTATCGCGAGGGCTCGTATCACGACATCGTGATCTACTCTATCTTTCGGGAGAAGCCTTGAGCGAACGAAAAATCCGGGTGCTGATCGCCAAGCCCGGCCTCGACGGTCACGATCGCGGCGCGAAGGTGATCGCACGCGCGCTGCGCGATTCGGGCATGGAAGTGATCTACACCGGGCTGCGTCAGACTCCGGAGCAGATCGTCGCCGCGGCCGTGCAGGAAGATGTCGATGCCATCGGCCTCTCGATTCTCTCCGGCGCGCACAATGTGCTCTTTCCCGAGATCATGCGCCTGCTGAAAGAGGAGGGCGCGGATGACATCGCCGTCTTCGCCGGCGGAATCATCCCCGAGAAGGACATCCCGAAGCTGAAAGCACTCGGCATCCGCGAGATTTTTCTTCCCGGCACTTCCACTTCGAGGGCTGTTGAAGCGATCCGCGCGGCGGTGTCGAAGTGAAGTTGCCGGGTTGCTCGGTTGCTGGGTTACTGGCGGCGTCGCGCCGGTCTACCACTCAGCAACAAAGCAACCGAGCAACCGAGCAACTCTGAGATGGAGCCGCTCGAATCGCATCTCGACTCAACGAGCGACGAGTTTCGCGCGAATCGCGAGCGGATGCAGTCGCTGGTTGAGGAACTGAATCGGCGCGTTGACGAGGCGCGGCGGGGTGGAGGCGAGAAGTACACGGCGCGGCACCGCGAGCAGGGGAAGATGCCGGTGCGCGATCGCATCGCCGGGCTGCTCGATCCGAACACGCCGTTTCTCGAGCTGTCGCCGCTCGCGGCGAACGAGATGTATGACGGCGAGGCGCCAGCCGCAGGAATCGTGACCGGCATCGGACGCGTGCAGCAGCGCGAGTGCCTGATCATCGCCAACGACGCCACCGTCAAAGGCGGCACGTACTTCCCGATCACAGTGAAGAAGCATTTGCGCGCGCAGGAGATCGCCCTGCAAAACAACTTGCCCTGCATTTATCTCGTCGATTCCGGCGGCGCGTTTCTTCCGCTGCAGGCGGAGGTCTTCCCCGATCGCGAGCACTTCGGGCGAATTTTTTACAACCAGGCGATCATGTCCGCACGCGAGATCCCGCAGATTTCCGCGGTCATGGGCTCATGCGGCGATGTCGGATGAGTCTGTGATCGTCAAAGGCACCGGCACGATTTTCCTCGGCGGACCTCCGCTCGTGCGCGCGGCGACTGGCGAGCAAGTGACAGCCGAGGAGTTAGGCGGCGCGGATGTCCACACGCGGATCAGTGGTGTGGCCGATCATTTTGCCGAGGATGATGAGGATGCGATCGCGATTGTGCGGAACATCGTCGAGAATCTGAAATTCGAGAAACGCGAGCCCCAGACCCGCGTCGAGCCGGAGGATCCGCTCTTCGATCCGAAAGAGCTCTACGGCGTGATTCCGCAAGATGTGCGCAAGCCGTATGACGTCCGCGAGGTGATTGCACGCGTCGTCGACGGATCGAGATTTCAGGAATTCAAGGAGCGCTACGCGACGACGATCGTCACGGGATTCGCTCGCATCTTCGGTTACAAGGTAGGCATCCTGGCGAACAATGGCGTCCTGTTTTCCGAATCCTCGCTCAAATCAGTACACTTTATTGAATTGTGTAATCAGCGCAGAATACCATTAATATTTCTTCAGAACATCACCGGTTTCATGGTGGGAAAGCAATACGAGCGCGGCGGCATCGCCAAAGACGGCGCGAAGATGGTGCACGCGGTCGCCAATTCAACCGTGCCGAAATTCACGGTCATCATCGGCGGCTCGTTCGGCGCGGGAAATTACGGGATGTGCGGGCGGGCCTACGCGCCGCGATTCTTGTGGATGTGGCCGAACGCGCGGATCAGCGTCATGGGCGGCGAGCAGGAAAACAATTCTCAGCCGAGGAGGAGCGGGCGATCGCCGATCCCGTTTTGCAGAAATACGAAACGGAAGGCAACCCGTACTACAGCACCGCGCGGTTGTGGGACGACGGCATCATCGATCCCGCCGAAACTCGCAACTACCTCGGCCTCGGCCTGTCGATCAGCTACAACGCGGCGATCGAGAAGCCGCGGTTTGGCGTGTTCCGCATGTA
This sequence comes from Acidobacteriota bacterium, assembly GCA_003223695.1. GTDB lineage: Bacteria > Acidobacteriota > Thermoanaerobaculia > Gp7-AA8 > Gp7-AA8 > Gp7-AA10. The sequence continues at coordinate 8,348 of QHVY01000125.1, read as the reverse complement.
GTCATGCCCGAAATTACCTGGTTCATCTTCGACCTCGGCAACACCGTCATCAAGCTCGCCTATGAGCGTGTCTTGGAGAACATCTGCAAACGAGCGACGATTACGCGCGATGAGCTGGTCGAGCTGTTCGAAGCGCCCGGTGCCTATCGCGATCTCGAGCGCGGAGCCGTCTCCTTCGCCGACTTTCACGCGTTTCTGCGCGATAAAGCGGACTATCGCGGCACACTTCAAAATCTGCAGGAGACGTGGTCGGATTTTTTCGACGGAACATTGCCGGGCATGGAGGATCTGCTCGACCGGCTGCGGCAAAAGTATCGACTGGCGTTCCTGTCGAATTCGAATGAAGTGCACGCGGATGTGATCCCGAGAAAATTCGCTACGATATTCGATCAGGACGACCGGCTCATTTTTTCGCACCGTTTTAAATGCGCCAAGCCCGACCTGGAGATGTTTCAGCGCGCGCTGGAGGTCATCGGTGCTTTGCCGCAGCAGGCGGTGTTTGTCGACGATCTGCTGGAAAATGTGCTGGCGGCGCGCACGGTGGGGATCACGGCGTTTCAGTTTCGCGATGCGTTTCAGCTCGAGCGAGATTTGAAAAGTGCGGGGCTGCTATGAGCAGGTTTATCACCACAGAGAACACAGAGATCACGGAGACGTCTCTGTGTGCTCTGTGGTCTCTCGAGCGAGATTTGAAAAGCGCGGGGCTGCTATGAGCAGGTTTATCACCACAGAGAACACAGAGATCACGGAGACGTCTCTGTGTGCTCTGTGGTCTCTGTGGTGATCTCCTACAACCCGTTCGCCACCGTGCGCGTCATCAAGTCGTGACCGTACCATTCGCGGTGAAACTGCACGAGGGCGTCGCGATCAGACTCGCTGGCCGGATCGACATGCGGCGGGCGGATGGAGTGCAGCAGGCGAGGAAACGTGTAGAGCACGTAATCGAAGTTTCGCTTCGCGTACTCGTCACCGAGACGGCGGAAGATGCCGCCGTCGATTTCGAATTTGGCCGTGCCCCGATACGCCAGCTCGATGCGCTGGTAACGCCGCTCGCGAAGTCGTTTGGCGAATTCGAGAAAGGCGGTGTGTACGTCAATGGGAGCCTGTCGGAAACTCAACTCGCGCAGGTCGTAGACCACCACTCCGGGAACGATCCAGTATTCGTAGTGCGTCGACACTTCCATACCGTTGAAAGCGGAGTTCTGACGCAGGATCTGATTCATCGGCTCCTGCAACAAAAACAGATTCGCCGAGTACCCGATGAGGGCAGCGATCAGCGGCGTTCCGACGAAGACCAGCTTTTTGTTACGTAGAGGGGGAATCGGAATCGCGACGCGCTCGAGTTTCAGTTGCCGCCGCAAACGCGCGTACGCGGAAATCCGCTTGCCAGGAAGGACCTGAGGAGGCTCGACGGGAATGGCGTAGTAAACGATGGACAACAGCAAGCCGGCTGCAATCGAGAGAAGACCGACGGGGCGGAACAGCAGGAGCGCACCGAGTCCGAAAAGATATGCGACCCAGCTTGCGTAGTTGACGCGTGCACGGATGCGCTGCGCGCGATCGCGATAGTAATCCTCGTTGACGATTTCGCCGCAGTGCTTGCAGCGAATCGCATCAGCCGGGATATCACCGTGACAAAACTGACACGATGCTGCCTGGTCCGCGGCTCGCCGTCGCTGCGATGCAAAATCCTCTGCTCGCCGCTTTGGCGCCGCCGCGCCGATCAGCAGAAGACCGCATGACGTGCACACGGTCGCGTCCGGCTCGTAATTCGCGTGACATTCGGGGCAGCGCATCCTGCCCGCACTTTGTGCAAACCGGCCGCCATGTGGGGGACAGACAATCCTGTCTGTCCGGACAGGCAGGATTGCCTGTCGTCCACTAATGCCCGAAGCGCCTCTCGATGTTAAATCCCAGATGGAGGTCGCCGCTGCGGAGGGGCGAGCCCATGTAGGTCGAGGTAACGTACTGATCCACGTGGGTGGCATTGCTGTTTGTAACGAGAAGTTCGAAGTAGTGGCCGCCGATCACTTCCTTCAACCCAACGGACCATGCGAAGTAACCCCGCGTGCCCGCCGGCAAATCGTGATTCCTGGGCACCACCTCGCCGAGAATGCTCAGGTTCTCGTGCAGCATCAGCGCGAGTCCGATGGGAATGTTGAACGCATTTTTGAAGAGCGCAGTCGATGCCGTGCCGCTCACCGCCCGCCCCGCATTTGTCACGTATGTCGGAATCAGCGTGATTTCGGCACGGTGACCGAATTGCCGCGACACGATCGCCTGCGCGAAAAGCGACATTCGATCACTGAGATCGCGTTCCGTTCGCCAATCTCCGCCGGCGCGCAGCGCTGCCGTCATCGGAATCGCCGGCGCTTGCTGAAAAACGAGGTACTTCGCTCCGAATTCAATGTCATCGAGTGCGTTGCTGCGATAGAACGAGAACTGCAGATCCGGCCGCGCGACATAGGACAATCCGAGGCCGACGTCCGCGTTGCTGTCGAGGCCATAGAGCGAGTGAATTCGATCGCTGAAGCTGCCCTGATCGAGCGACTGATTGAATCGATGCGTGAATCTCACTTCCCACGTTTTGCTCGAGGGCATATGAGAGCTGGGAATCGACAGCAGAACATCGCCTAACGGCAACGGAGTGACGGGTGTGTATTGGTTTTGTGCGCGCAGTGACACAGCGAAGAGCAAACAACCGGCAACCGAGAACCAGCGACTAATCATTGGGCGCTCCGCGACGAATCCAATCACGCACAAGCTTAATTTGCGCGTCGCTCAGATAGGGGCCACCTTGCGGCATGCGATCGCCTGTGATGCCTGCGCCTGTGATTTTCCGGTAGAGGTACGAATTGGCGGGATCGGCTGGAGCGACGCGCACGAGGCTGTGAGTTGCTGGTCTTCCTGTCGCCCGAGGCGATCGTGACAGCCGAGTTGCGCGCAGGTGGGAGTGAAGATCTCGTTCTGAACGCGTGTGAAGGTGGCAGTCGGATCGATCGGTTCGCCGCCAACTCCTGGCGCTGTAGGAAGCTCCTTCAGCTTTCCGCAACCGATAAGGAACAATGCACAAGCAAGCAGCGCCTTGCGAAACATGGCCGCGAAGGGTAGCACGTGCTACGGTCGACAAAGTGACTTGCATCACGACGAAGGTAACGTAGAACCGGTTCTTAACCGGTTTGCGCCGGCTGAAGAGCCGGCGCTACGTCACCAGCCGTAACTTTGTCCCGGTTCTGGCGCTTCGTGGGCGAGAAGTCCTTCGCGGTACTTCGCAAATTCGCCCGTGTGCATGAAGTAGTCGGGCAGAACCGTCGCCAGATACGCGAGGTAACCGTGAGCGTTCACCGGCTTGCCGTTGTCGCTGATCAGGTTTCCGTAGACGTCGTACGGCATGTAGACGATCTCCTCCATGCCGCGGCGGCGGAAGAATTTCCGATCCGGTACGAACAGCAGGTCCTTTGGCGAGATCTCCTTGATCGTCTCCCCGGTGTCCTGCACCTCGCGCACGAGGCTGCGCGCATCGGGAGCAGACAGTTCTTTGATTTTCGTCCGTGCCACTTCTACGTTGACCAGCTCCAGCACTTCGCGCACCTCGTTGAAGTACTCGCCCTGCGCCGTGCCGTTGTTGCGGTCTTTGAATCCGAAAGCGACCGCCGTCTCGCCGCCGCGTTCGTTGCCGAACATCTCCAGTCCGCGCGGAACCCAGGCATTGAGCGCCCGCTGAATATCTTCGGTCGAGTAGCTGCCGCGATCAGTCGTCGCGCCAATCGCCAGTTCCTTCAGAAATCCGCGTCCGGATCCGATGTGGTAGCCCTCTTCGGAGAGCATCGGACTCATCGAGCGCGCCATCGGCGCATACGAGAAGACTTTCTGCATCTCGAGCTGGTACTTGCCGACGAGATCGATGACCGTCGCGAAGACGACATTGTCGAGAAAGTTGTGAAAAGGGATGTTGAACGCATCGAGGACATGGTTGCCGAGCTCCATCGCCAGCAGCTCGTCCATCGTTTCTTTGGCGACGTCGGGATGGCCCGGCTTTCTCCAGCTCGCGTCGTGGTCGAACACCCAAAACATCTGATACCCGTGCCTCAGCTCCTCGGCCATGATCCGGAGGATGGAGATTTTCATCTGATCTGTCGGCGCCTCTTCGAGCGTCAGCCGGTGCTGTTGAATCGATCCGAGCTCGGTGGAAGCCTGCGCGCGGATTATGTCGCGAGCGGTGTAGAACATGTTGCCGACCATCTCGCCGGCGTGCTCGAAGCGTGGCTGCCCGGCCAGGCGGCCGAAGTTGATGGTTTCGGAATTCAACTTTCCGATTTTGGCGAACAGTTGATACGGCGTCTGGGTCGGGTAGTACTTGCTCCAGTTCTTTTGCAGAAACTCGAGCTCGGGGAAGTTTTTCTTCTGCCAGCCGACCAGCGCCTCGTGGTACTTCGGGGTAATGGTTTCAGTCGTATACGCAGCCAAAGCCGGACCTCCTGCGGGGGCAACGTAACAGCAGGGAACAACATTCTCGTTGCATTCAGTGCAATAATTAGTGCACCAAGCGGGCGAATTGTAACGCGGTAAGGGAGATGCAGGCTCTCACGCTGATCCATTCGACTTCATTTCCCATTGGGCGCTATGCGGACGCCCTTCGGCGGGAGTCCATTCTTCCACGAGCGATGGAAAGTCTCGAGCAGCTCACGAGCAACAACGGCTCCCTTCGCGTCGTTCTGGTTGACTCGGCAATCGGTGGAAATGGCGGCGTCCGCGAGCTGAATGATCCTCGCACCGCGGTTGTGGGAATCGGGTTGCGCGAGCTGCCCAGATGGCTCGCCGACGACAGCGTTTATTTCGACCTTCCGGAAGATCCATCACCGGCGTCGCTGCTGAATGCCGTCAAGCGCGCGTACCAGTTTCTCTATCAGAAAATCCGCGCCGATCAGCTCGAGAAGCAGCTCTCCGATCGCACGCGCGAGTTGCGCGAAGTGGGCGAAGTGGGCATCGCGCTTTCCGCCGAGCGCGACCATTCCGTTCTGCTGACTACAATTCTGAGCAAGGCTCGGGAGCTGTCGCGTTCTGATGCCGGTTCGCTTTACCTGCACGACGTAGTCGATGGGCAGAAGGTCCTTCGTTGGAAGCTGGCGCAAAACGACTCCATCGACGTGGTGTCGTTCGAAGAAAAACTTCTTCCGACCACGCGTCGCAGCCTTGCAGGTTACGTTGCGCTGACGGGCGAGACGCTCGTGATCGACGATGCCTATCGCCTGCCAGCGGATGCCGAATACACGATCAATCGCTCATTCGACGAGGAGAACGGCTACCTCACGAAATCGATGCTCGTTTTTCCGATGACGAATCATGTCGGTGAGCTGATCGGCGTCTTGCAGTTGATCAACCGCAAGCGTCAGGGTGCGCCGCCCCGGCTTACCGCGGCGACTGTCCCGCAGGAAGTGATCTCCTTCGATCGAGAAATCATCGAGCTGATGCGATCGCTCGCCGGCCAGGCGGCGGTCGCCGTCGAAAACAACCTCTTATACGAGTCGATCGAGCGCCTGTTCGAGGGGTTCGTGACTGCCGCCGTCACCGCGATCGAGCAGCGCGATCCAACGACCTCGGGCCATTCCTTCCGCGTCGCTGATCTGACGGTCGAGCTGGCGAAGACCGTCGATTCGATCGAACAAGGGCCTTATCGCGAGACTCGTTTCACGCCTGACCAGGTGCGGGAGATCCGGTACGCATCGCTGCTTCACGACTTCGGAAAAGTCGGCGTACGCGAGCAGGTGCTCGTCAAACAGAAGAAGCTTTATCCGATGCAGCTCGAGACGATCCGCAGCCGCTTCGAGTTCGTCATGAAGTCGGTGGAGACCGAAGCGAATCGCCGGAAAATCGAGTTCCTGCTGCAGTACGGACGCGAAGGCTTCGACGAGTTCAATGCGCGCATCGACCGCGAGACCGCCGAGCAGATCGAGCGGCTGCAGAAAGACTTCGCCATCATCGCGCAGTCGAACGAGCCCACCGTTCTGCCGGAGGGCGACTTTCAGTATTTGCAGCAGCTCGCAAAAAGAGACTTCACCGACATCCGTGGCGAAAAACGTGGGCTGGTACTCCCGGAAGAGGCGCGGATCCTGTCGATTCGAAAAGGCAATCTCGATGCGACCGAACGGAGCGAAATCGAGAGCCACGTCACGCACACGTTCCACTTCCTGCAGAAGATTCCGTGGACGAAGGATCTCGTGAGCGTTCCGGACATCGCCTATGCGCATCACGAGAAACTCAACGGGCGCGGCTACCCACGAAAACTCATGGCCAATGACATTCCAATTCAGTCGCGAATGATGACTGTGTCGGATATCTACGACGCGCTCACGGCGGCTGACCGTCCGTACAAACGCGCCGTCCCTACCGAGCGCGCTCTCGACATCCTGAAGATGGAAGTCGGCGAGGGCCTGCTCGATCAATCGCTCGTCGATGTCTTCATCGAGGCGAAGGTCTACGAGCGCGCCGGCGTGGTGCGCACGTAGTTTGGGGTCGTAGCTTTCCTTGTGATTTTTCTCCAATAGGTAGAGTCTTCAATAGGTAGAGTCTTCTCTGAGTAGAAAAATCACAAGGAAAGCTACGACCCCATTCCTTTCATAACGAATTCAGGAACGCCAGCAGCTTCGATTTTGATTTGCCATCGAGACTGGCGAAGCGATCTCGCGCAGCGCGCCCCTGCCCGTCATGCGCGAGAATCGCGCCCTCGATCGTCGTCGTTCGGCCGTCGTGCAAGAACGTGGTCACCATGCGCAGTCCCCAAAGTGGTGCGGTACGCATTTCAGTGCCGGTCGCGACTCCCTGACTGATCCCATCGCCCAGTGCCCCCATATCGTGCAACAGGAAATCGGAGTAGGGATGGAACGGACGGTGACGGAGTACAGCAAGCTCGCTGTTACCGGTATTCAAGGTGGCCACATGGCACGACGCACATCCGAGGGAGTTAAAAACCTTTTCGCCAGCCACGGTGTCGCTGCTCGTTTTGCCGCGCGGAGGCACATCGAGCATCGTCATGAAGTTCGCGAGCGACGCCGGCCCATCTCCCAAATCGTTCAGATCGGGCCTCGGGTTGTACGCCAGGTCGCCACAATTGCCGCTTGGGCAATTCTCAATCGGAAATAGTGGGCTGGTGATGCCCATCTCGTTGAGATATGCATCGGCAGCGAATTGAAGAAGATTCGGATTCTGCGCCTTCCAGCCAAATTTGCCGACCGCTGTGCCGCCGTGAACAAGGTCAGTGACCATGCTGACTTTTCCGGCCGTGCCGTCGTTGCGCGCCGCTTCTTCCGCGGCGAGGGCAGCGAAGTCCGCGTCGGGAACTGCATCGACGAGGCCGAGGCCGAAGAGGGGAGTGGTGCGGCGATGGGCGATGATCGTCGCAGCTCCGGGGACGCTTTCCGCTGTGAATTGATGAATCCCTGATGCGTCATCCGGTCCGATCGCGTGATCCTGAATCAGCGAACCGCCTACAAAGGCCATCGCGTCGAACGCGCCGTTCGTCGTCGTGCCGAAGCGTGTCACCGTGCGCGCGCTACCGCCGCCGGTGACCGGCACGCTGTGGCACTCTGCGCAGGAGCGGCCGTTGAAAACGGGGCCGAGACCATCAGCGACAGTTTCGACTTCATTAAAATCGCCGAGGCCATCCTGAAAATCAGTGATCTGCTTTTTCGTCAGGCCAGGCAATGAATCGCCAAATTGTTGCGGACGATCACTGATTGCGGCGACGGTGATGAGCGAACCGGCGAGAGAGAACACCACGACAGCCACACGCATTGGAATCCTCCGATGGACGTACTTCCATCAGTAAGTATCGGCCGAGCTGAACCTTTATTCAGTGGGCCGGATCACACGATGCCGTGTGGCGAGAGAAGTGGCGAAGACGCTGCCGCCATTTGTGCCGGCGTAGAGGAAGACTCCGTCAGAGGCGAGTGCGCTGATGTCATTTGGAAGCGCGTCGGATCCATTCACGAACAGCCAGTTCGAGCCGCTGTCTGTGAAGTAGATCCCCGAAGCAACCGCGGCGAACAGGCGATTTCCCACCGCAGCCAATGCATTGATGTGCGCTGCCGCGAAGAGCGGTCCGCTCCACGCTGCAGCAGTCTTTACGAAGATTCCTCGATCGGAAGCTGCATAAATCTGGGAGCCGGCGATCGCGATGTGCTCAATTGGCCCGATTGCGTCAAACGCGGTATTGCGTTGCCACGTCACGCCGCGATCGTTCGACTGTACGGTGCCGGCAGCTGTAGTAACTATTACTATAGCTGGGGAAGCCGCGATGTCGATGATGTCTCGGCTCGGCAGCGCTTGTGAAATGTCGTTCCAGGTGACGC